>CAIRFY010000371.1 GCA_903877945.1 uncultured Oscillochloris sp.
AGCACGTCCAAACAATCGCCGTGGTGGAGGGTGTAGGAGGTGGTCATAGGGTTAGGATTTCAGCAGTTGAGCTAACAGCGGCGCGTTCTGCGTCTGGAGCGCACGCAGATGATCGTATCGCTCTTGCTGCGCGGGGGTAAGACCGTGCTGGGAGATGAGGTTTTGAAGCCGCTCATCGGCCATTGTTTTCAGCGGCCAATCAACGGCATAATCAAGCCGCGAGTTTGCGTCAAAGGTTAGAATTTCTTCTAAACCTTCCCACTCAGTAATGAGATAGGCCAACTCATGGTCGATCTGCCCTTCGGCTGTTACGGTCTGAGCCATACCGCATCTCCTGGGATAGCAATGGTCGCCAATGCACTCGCCTGATAGCCACTTAACAGTATAGCACGGTCGATCTCATAGACAACGTAGAACAACGGCAAGCTCTTGGTTCCTTGTCGCACCGCAGGGATACGGTACTCGCTGAGTACCCCTGCAATCATTCGTGTACCCTGCTGATACACCACGGTACGTGCGGTTTGGTGCAGCACAGCCGCTCGAATATCGTTAAGATATTCTTGGGTAGTTGTGCTGCTCGTCCATTGTTCATCCAAAAGAATGCGTTGCGCCAAATGCCAAGTCAGCGAGTCGGGCCGACTCCCAAGGGGTTGTCCGTGTACAACCAGTGTTCGATACGGCACGCGAACTTTTGCCAGATCGCTATTGAACGGCGCAGCGGCGATATGCTCCAACACGGCGCGGTGTTCCTGCGGCGAGAGCGTGCGGCGGGCTGCGTAGGCATCGAGCATCAGCCGCTTCGGGTCTGGTGCGCTGCTCCCACTTCCCGGCCCTGACCCGCTTCCACCGCCACCACCTGACCCGCCTGACGCCGCCGCCGCCAGCGCATCCCCAATACTCCGCTGATACCTGCTCCTGCCCCACCGCGCATCCCCCTTCACCCCGACCAGATCCGCCAGCGTCAGCTTGCCTTTTCTAACAGAGGGATACGCACGGCACTTGTGCGCTGCATGGCCTGCTCTGTCCAGTGGCTATCAAGCTCAAAACCGATGTACTGCCGCCCGGTCTCTGCTGCGGCCACGAGGGTTGAGCCGGAGCCGGTGAACAAATCCAGGACGATCCCGCCGGGCGGGGCAACGCTCATCAGCCATCGCATCACGGACAAGGGCTTCCCGGCGATGTGATGCTTGTCGGATTGCTTGATCACCTGCCGCATCACCCCGGCGTAGGCGGGTAGATCCTTGCGGTCGTTCGACCACCACGCGCCCTTGCTACCCCAGATCACATATTCACACTGAGAGCGGAACCGGCCATACTGCGGGCGCGCGGCTTCGGTTTTATCCCAGACCGCGATCCCTCGCCAGACCCATCCAGCGGCTTGAAGTGCGTCGGTTGTGGCGGGAAGTTGCCGCCAGTCGGTGAACACACAGATCGGCGATCCCATCCTCGCCACCCGCAACGCCTCCCCCATCCACAGCGCACACCAGTGCTGATAACTGTGCTGATCGCGTGTGTCACCGCTGAACTCTTCGTAAATGCCTCGGTTCTCCGTATTTTGGTATTTGTCGCTTGTTTTTCCTATACGATCCCCTCGGAAGTTCCCGCCACTGCTATAAGGAGGATCGGTCACTACTGCGTCAATGCAATTATCGGGTAGTTGGTCAATAAGACGTAAGGCGTTACCTTTCGTAACGGTACCTACAAATTTATGAATGTACCCGCTGTCAGGGCAATCGCCGTGGTGGAGGGTGTAGGAAGTCATCGTAAATCATCCTCGGTGAAGAGCGGCGGATCGCGGAGTTCTGGAGGAAGCTTGGCGAGACCTTCGCGTAATTCGGCATGAAACGCCTGAGTTTGTGCGGTATGTGCTGCAATCTCATCGGGCGTAAACGGAGCAAACTGGATGCCGTTGTCATTGGGATGCGGCTGATCATGGCGTTCTTGGTCATTCCAAAACGCGAGTGGAATACCTTCAGGAAAAGCCTCGCAGGTTTCTGTCATCGTTTTCGCGCTGAAGCTCCGATACCAACGACAATAAAAGCATTGCTCGCTCCAAGAGCCATATGGCCCATCAAAACAAATACTCTCATCCATCAACAACCTCCTGAACGTAATTGATTGACGCCTGATAGCGCATACGCAGAAGGGCATCAGTGTAACGCATCACACGATCAAGGTGCCAGCGAGCCGTTGCTTGTTGTGTTGGAAATTGATCCCGTCGTTGCTTTGCTTGGCGTAGTGCTTTACCTCCAGCATCAACCAATACTGACTCAATGATTTCTCGATCAAGACGGTAAAAAGCCTGATCTGGCCTGACAATATAGCGATAAATCACCCCATCGTCGCCACGCCCAATAACCCGTAACTCACTTGGTTGGAAACGATGCAACGCCAGAGCATCATACTTCGAAAATGAGCCATTACGGGGGTGATTATGGGTAAAGATGCCGCCTTGTAGTTGTCGCGCTTCTTCGTCGGTAGGCCGAAATTCCTGCGCGTCACCACGCCGATTGATCACCACAGTGCCTTGGCGATCATAGCCAAAACCGTATTCGACAGGGCGATCAACAATCGCCATTTCGGCAGCCCGCATACGCTCCATTCCACGAAGAGATTGTACCCGATCATGGGCAAGTGCCACTGTGGGAAGGTTGTTCGGTGGGGTCGGCGGATTGTTCGGGAGATTGCTACGGAAGGAGTGTTGCGTTGGCGTTTCCCGCCCACTCTGAATATCCCGCAAACTCCTCTGATACCGACTCCTGCCCCACTGCGCATCCTCCTTCACCCCGACCAGATCCGCCAGCGTCAGCTTCCCCTCGGCGTAGAGCTTCTGCTTGCCTGGGCCGATCATCTCGCGCTGGGTGGCCTCGTCTTGTTCCGCGAACCATTCCGCGCCGGTTTTGCGGGTGGATGGGGGCGCATCGCGCAGCACCGGCACCATCGCGCAGCGGCAACACTGGTGCGTGGCAAACGGCTCGTCCAGCCCGTGTTCCGTGCCATCCATGGCCAGACAGACAGGGCAATTATGCACAAGAAAGCCATTAGCTACATACGTATGATCATGCTCCACTTCAAGGTTATATACCGTTGTTTGTGGCTTGTAATGGGTGTCTATTTGTGTTATACTTGATGAATGAAATACACTTTCATCCAAACCAAGGGGGGGATCGAGAAGGCGTGCAGTATTTGCGGCATCCCGATTTGGGTTTACCCTTCTGTTGCCATCAGACAGCAGGATTTTTATTGCAGTGCCGAATGCCGCAAGCAAGGCCAGAGCCAGCGGTTTAATCACCAAGTTACACTGGTGTGCGATGAATGCGGTACTTCTTTTGTGAAGCCACAAGCACATGCTGCACGTGGAGAACACGTCTTCTGTTCGCAGGCGTGTTATACCGCTTTCCAGCGGCGTAACCCACATGGAAAAGGCGGTGTTGTTATCGTTCCTTCGCGTGAGTTTGTCTGTAAATGGTGCGAGAAAACCTACCTTGTTCGGCACAACAGGAAAACACGCGGATATTGTTCGAGACAATGCCAACAAATGGAGCGAACGCATAATCAACAGACCGTCTCGCAGACATGCCGCAAATGCGGAAAGGTCTTTGAGACAACCGATACCAATCCTCGCGTGTTTTGTTCTCAGGATTGCCGTCTGTCCGTGGTAAAGGTTCCATGTCAGCGGTGCGGCAAGGAGTTTTATGCTCATCCAGGAAAACGCCGTGCGTATTGCTCTGAAGCGTGTCGCCGCCCCCCTGTTGAAACCAAATGTCTCACCTGCACAAAAACCTTTCGCGTTGTACCATCCGAGCAAGCATCTCGCCGCTTTTGCTCTGCCCAATGCTATAGGCGCTATACGGGAGAGACCGAGCCAGAAGGCAACACCCGTAGGGTACTTGAGAATCTGTGCATCGAATTCTTCCAAGAATATACGGTAGAAGGATGGAGATACCCCGTTGATTTTTTCTTGCCCGCGCACAATATTGCACTTGAAGTCGATGAGCCGTACTGGCATACGAAGGTTGCCGGTAGAGATGCTCGCAAGACTATGGAGTTGGAACGCAGAGGGTATCAGGTCATTCGCATGAGTGCCACGCCCTTGTATGGGAGTTTCACCCCGGACATGACAACTTACATCATTGCTATTTTTGAACAGCATGACATTATCTTGATGAGACAACAATGATTTTGCCTCGTGCCACTCATACCCTGTTGTAGTGGCAACCAAAAACGGGTGGTCATCTGTTGCTGTGACTGAACGGCCTGCCGCGTGGATTGTTAGTAAGCGTCCCTGATAGGCGTGCTTTATTGTCTCAATCACGCGCCGATACTGTCCGGTATGCGTTAACACCTCATCACCAAGCGCGATAGCCTCAATTGGAATGTCGCCCCTTCGCGTTGTAATCAGAGTTCCATCAATAAAACACGTCCGGCGGCTGGGCGAGGCCAGCCAGCGCCAGCCGCGCAGCAGTTCGCTATTCGCCTGATAGGTTTGGAGGCTGGCCGTGCGATACGCCCGCATCTGCTCGGTACGCGCAATCGTCAAGGCGCGGTTCAGGTTGCCGCCAAGCGCATCCTGAATATCCCTCGCCGTGCGGCGCGGGTTGCGGCCCACCGCTACCGCGTGGGTCA
>CAIRFY010000372.1 GCA_903877945.1 uncultured Oscillochloris sp.
AGCGTGGAAACCATTGATACCGCGCTCAATGTCGCGCTGGATGGCGGCGGGCAGGGGATGCAGAGCGTGGCCCTGGCCCTGGATGCCAGCGGTGCAGCCCATGTGGTCTACCTGAAGGGCAACGGCATTAACCGTCGGGCGGACCATCGCTCGCGCAGTGGCGGCGTGTGGTCAGCGGCGACCCAGCTTGATGATGGCGTCACCTACGCGAACAACCAGAAGGCGTGGCACCCGAACCTGGCCTTCGATAGCAGCGGGAAACTCCTGGTCGTCTGGGAGCGCGGGTCGTTCAACGGCGACAACGACGGCACGATCTACGGGCGGGTGCGGGCGGCGGATGGCACATGGGGCAGCACCGTCACCATCAGCGGCGACAACGCGGCGCGGGTGACGATTGATCAATCCACCAGCCTGCTGGTCACGCCCGACAACCGCTACCACATCACATGGATCGCAGCGGCGACCGACAATATTCATTACCAATACAGCGACGACGGTGGGCAGACATGGGCGAGCAACAATCCCGGCGGCGGCACCCAGGCCAGCCACAATCCGTCGCTCGGCTACGCGGCGGGCACGCTGCGGATCTACGCACACGGCGCGCCCGTGCCGTCCCCTGACGGTCACGGCGAGAATCTCTACGCTTTCGAGGGCAGTGGCGGACCAGCGGCGTGGGGCGGCTGGACTCAGCTCGTCACCGGAACCAACTACGACAGCAGCATCAACGTACGCTGGGCGCAGTACTTCTTCGCCTTCCCGAACACCATTGATCTGGCCTACTGGAACGACGGCTACCCCAACCTGCTCTACGCGGGCACGGATATTAGGTAACGAGTGAGGACAAACATGAGTAATACACCACCGCCTGCGGAGACCAGTCAGCATATCGCCCCCGGCGACAAACAGACCGGGATCAAACTAGTGGCCCCGGCTGCGGCCAGCGAGCGCGCTGAGGCGATCAGCTTTGTGCAGATGCCACGCGAGCGCAGCCAGCGCCTCGATGTGCTGGTACTCAATCCACCCTCGCCCGATGGCGACCTGTTCCTGCGCGACATCGCCCGCGTCGGGCGGCGCTCCCGCGACGGGATTATCTGGCCGCAGACGGCCCTGGCCCAGATTGGGGCGGTGGTGCAGGAGGCGAGCTACCGCGTTGATGTGATTGACGCCATTGGCCTGGGGATGACGTGGGAGCAGTTCGAGCGCTACATGTGGAAGCACAAGCCGCGCTATATGGTCATTCACGCCACCGCACCGACACTGACCAATGATATGCGGACAACCTTTCTGGGCAAGGCGGTGGGCACCATCAGCATGGCCATCGGCACCCACGTGACGCCGATGAGCCGCGAGACTCTGGAGAGCTACCCGAGCCTGGACGTGGTGGTGCGTGGCGAGCCAGAGATGACGATTGTGGATGTGATCCGCACGCTGGATCGGGTGGCCAAGGAGGAGGGCGCACTCGACACCGTTCCGGTGGGCAACGCCGACATGACTGCGCCTTGGCGCAAGTTGCCCTTCCCCGACGCCTCCTACCTAAGTACCCGTGGCCGCTTCACTGGCCTATCGCCGCAGCTTGTGTCCCGTGCCCTGCGCGAGACATTGGGCGTGGCCATCCGCGATGCGGGCGGTGCGGTGCAGATCAACCCCGACCGGCCCTTCATCACGGATCTGGACAGTCTGCCCATCCCACTACACCACATGCTGCCCTGGCAGAAGTACAAGGTGCCGATTGTCGGCGGGCCGTACACTTTTGTGCTGACCAGCCGGGGTTGTCCGGCCGGCTGCCGCTACTGCATCAAACACGTCACCTACCAGTCCAGCGTGCGCCACCGCAGCCCAGCGCACGTAATCAAAGAAATGGTGATGCTCAAGGAACTGGGCATGCACCACATCCACTTCGAGGCCGACCTGTTCACCGTCAAGAAGGAGTTTGTGGTTGATCTGTGCGAGACAATCATCCGCGAGGGTATCCAGATGCGCTGGAGTTGCAACAGCCGGGTGGACTTCGTGGATGAGGATCTGCTGCGACTGATGAAGCGAGCCGGCTGCTTCATGATTGCCTGGGGACTGGAGAGCGGCAGCGAGGCGGTGCTGAAGCGGGCGCGCAAAGGCACCACGGTGCAGCGCATCCAGGAGACCATCGCCGCCAGTCATCGCGTCGGGATTATGAACTGGGGCTACTTCATCATCGGTCTGCCGGGCGAGACAGTCGAAACCATCCAGCAGACCATCGGCCTAGCCAAAAAGCTACCGGTGGACATCGCCCTGTTCCATATCGCCACGCCCTACCCCGGCACGCCCTTCTACTACGAGGCAGTGGAGAACGGGTGGATCAGCATGCAGCGCTGGGAAGACTACGACATGTACGACCATACTGTGCTGAGCTACCCGCACCTCAGCTCACAGCAGCTAGAGTACTGGGCCAAGCGGGCAGCCCGCGAGTGGAGCCTGCGCCCCGGCCCGATGCTAACCTTCCTCAAAGGCGCATCCAACCCCGCCACCCTCGGCCAGCTCTGGACAATCGGGGTGAACCACATCAAGTGGATGGGCGGGAGCGTGGGGCGACTGGCGGTACAGGAGTAGAAGTAGTTGAGACAACGAATTAATGGTGTAGCATACCGCGAGGTCTGTAATGATCCAGACGCCTACCAATAATCAAGCGTTATGTCTTCTTCGGCTTAGTCGCTTTGTATTAGCAGCCCTTTGCGTCTCATTGATAATATAGCAGTCCTAACGCCGGTCGTGAAGCCCTTTACGCTAAGCTCCAGGGATGCCGCATTGGGAAGCGGTAGCCAGTCAAGCGACTTCACAACCCCGGAGGGTAGGGGAGTAACTCCAGATATGGGGAGAGGAGCAGATCCTATGATGGTAGTGGGGCATAAAGGTCAATCGATCCGGGCCGAGTACTGCTTGGTGTGCGGCTCGAGTCGGGCTATACCCGTCTTTCATCCCCGACAGTCACCCGGGCCTGTGGTGCGCTGCTGTGAGTGCGGACAGGTCTATGTCTCGCCGGTGTTCCAGAGCGAAGGGCTGATCAGCGAGGGGCCGGTGATCAAACAGGAGAATCCATCCCTGCTCCACAGCACCAACCTTGACGATATTGAGCATTTCTGGGAGGCGTCATTCTTGCCGCATAAGCTCCGCGACCAGCTAGCGTTGCAGACCAACGCCAAAGATGCCCTAGCGAGAATCGCCCGATTGCACCCGCCGCCTGGGCATCTGCTCGACTTTGGCTGCGGCTGGGGCTTCTTTCTGGCCGAGGCACGTAGTCAGGGATGGGAACCCTTCGGGCTGGAGCCGCTACCTGGACCAGCCATTCACGCACGGGTGTCTGCGCAAGCACAGGTGGTGACCGACACCCTACACGACGATACATTCCCCGCCGAGTCTTTTGATGTCGTCACCTCGTTCCAGGTCTTCGAACACCTGCCAGATCCCGCAGCCGTGTTAGGCCAGATTGTGCGCCTAGTGCGCCCAGGTGGCTTAGTGCTAATCGAAGTGCCAAACATTGCTACATGGAGCGTACATCTGCTCGGACGATACCATCGCCACTTTGTTGCTGACCACCTGAATTTCTTCTCGGCAGAGACTTTGGGTCGGCTGATGGAACGCCAGGGATTGCAGGTGATGAGCAGCTACCGGCCAGCCCGTGCTATGACCATGCACCACCTGCTGGTGGGATGGGGAAGGCGCCTGTTACCAGCCCAACTTAGCAGCGCCCTCGCCAAACTGCCCGATCAGATACTCCAGCAGATTGTGCGGCTCAATCTGGGCGATATCGTCGCCGTAATTGGTCGCAAGCCGTTGAGGTAGATAAAAAGCAACTTAGAGCATTCTCCGGTTCACCTAACTTTCAGGAACACTATGCGTATCGGCATTGATGTCCGCTATCTGTCGCACGGACTGGTGGGCGGGGTACACACCTACATCGCCCACTTCGTCCCGGCGCTGATCGCGTGCGCGTATGATCACGAGATCGTCCTCTACGCCGATACAAAACGTCCCTTTGAGCTGAACACCATCCCGCCACACGTGACCGTGCGCTACCTGCCGTACCGCAACCCACTCTCTAGCCTTGCCAACGACCTGTTGATGCACCGCCAGGTCGCGCACGACCAGATCGAGGTGATGCACTTCCCGGCGAACTATGGATTCCCGCCACGTGGCACGCGCACGGTGATCACCCTACACGATGCGATCAACATCCTACCGCTGCGCAAAATCGTGCGCGGCCACCGTAAAGACCTGCGCACGCTGGCGATGATGAGCTACCTGCATCTCTGCTCAACCATCGCATTGCATCGGGCCGACTTAGTGCTGACGGTATCGGAACACGCCCGCCGTGAGATCGCCCGTCAGGGCACGATTGACATAGGGCGAATTGTCGCCATCCCGCATGCGCCCACGCCCGACCTGCGGCGCGTGACTGAGCCAGCAATTCTCAACGCGGTGCGAGCGCACTACGGACTTGACCGGCCCTTCGTACTCGCCGACGGACTGAAGAACCCTGCCGTACTGGTGCGAGCGTGGCATCGGCTGCCGACGGCGATTCGTGCCAGCCACCGACTGGTCTTCTTCGCTCGCCATGAGCCGCTGGCAGTCGTGCGTGAGGCCGAGGCAGCGGGCATTGCCCGCGTGCTGATCAACCCACCGCGCTCTGCCCTCATTGCGCTCTACAGCATGGCCGACGCCTTCGCCTTCCCCTCGTGGATCGAGGGCTTCGGCATCCCGCTGCTAGAGGCCATGACCTGCGGCGCGCCGGTGATCGCCTCCGACCGGGGGGCCATCCCGGAGGTTGTGGGCGACGCCGGGCTGCTGGCCGATGCCGAGGATGATACTGCCATTGCTGATCACATTGCTCGCGTGCTGAGCGATTCTGCTGTCGCGCAGAGGATGCGCGAGCGAGGATTCGCGAGGGCGGCGCTGTTCTCGTGGGAGGGGACAGCACAGATTATCCTCAGTACCTACTCACAGGTTTTTGAGAGACCCTCAGAAGGGGCAGCCCATCAGATTGCCTAATCTTCCTGACACCAAGAAAGGCACCACCGTATGTATGTACTTTATGCAGACTCACGCGCAACCCTCAAAGCCAACTCGCAGATCTTTGATCGTTATATGGAGCCGATGCTACAGGCGATGGAACGCGCCAAGCAAGCTGGCAGAATCCCGGCCAATCTGCCTGAGATTTCTCAATATCTGCAGGTATGCCGATGGCCGTTTCGCCAGCTTGAATATTCTTTCGCGCTCGACGCCTTGCTTCAGCACCTGAAGCCCGGTATGCGCTATCTAGATTCAGGCAGTGGCGCAACCCCTTTGGCCCACGTGATCTCTCAGCTTGGTGTGGAGGCCGAAGCTTGCGATAGCGATGCACAATTGATCGCGGCGCTTCGCCAATTGCAACCTGAGACGATCTATGGCACACGTGTTCAATACAGCACCCAGGATCTAACTGCAACAAGCTACCCCGACGAATCCTTCGATGCGATCTCTTGTATCTCGGTGCTTGAACACATCCCCGCGCCCCACGACCAACGTGCGCTTTGCGAACTTCAACGAATCCTTAAGCCCGGCGGAATTCTGGTGATGACGGTTGATTTCACACCGGTCAGCACTATGTATGAACGAGCGGCTTATTTTGCCCAGCGAGCTGTGCAGTTGATCCGCAGGGGAGACCTGTTGGCTATAGTACATGGCCTTGGCCGCAAGGTGGCTGCCAGACAGGTTGTGAGTGCCGGAGTTGCACAGCAAGCACGTAGCGCAAACCAGTGTTTTGAGATCAGCCATATCGAGCAAGATCTACTTCCAGCACTTCACACGCAGGAAGAGCCTAGTCGCCTCCCCTTCACAACCAATATGCGTGCAATCACCCCATCTGATACAAAGCGCTTCTGGGATCTTGCGGCGGGCCTCTACCACAACCAAGGTCAGCGGGCCGTACTCCCTGCGGCATTCATCGGACGGAAGATCGGCACGATTGAAATGCCTACGGCTTGATCCTACGCAGCATAGCTTTTGTTAATGGAGAGCATGTTGAAAAGCTTCGCACATATCGTTGCCCGTAACTCTGCTATTGGTATGGCCGCACAACTGGCAATTAAGCTGATTTCTTTCAGCTTTTCTGTATTGATTGTGCGGAACTTAGGTGTGCAAGCATTCGGTCAATACACTGCCGTAGCCGCCTTCTGTAGCATGTTTCTATTCATTGGCGATCTTGGCTTGAGTCCCTACATGATTCGTGAGGTCGCCCGTCTACGTGACACTCCTGGTGGCATACTTCGTATCGAATCCCTCTATGGCACGGTCGCCACCCTCAGATTGCTGCTCACAACCCTTGGCGTACTCACCATGATGCTTATTGCGTGGATTACCGGGCGTCCAGCAGTAATGCTTATCGCCCTCGGGCTCAATATGGTCGGCATGATTCTGTACGGCCTCCAGGGGACAAGCGACGCTATCCTGGCAGGGCATGAACGTTTCGATATGTCAGCGGCCACAAAGATTCTCTATCAGTTGCTATTTGTCGTGATAGGTAGCATTGCTTTGCTGTCAGGCGCAGGCTACTACGGGCTTATCGGAGCAACTTTTGTGGCGGTTACAGCGCTCACGTATTCCTGCTGGCGTGCGGTCTCTCACTTGGGCATACGTTTTGGATCGGTCGCCTTCCATGCGTGGCCTGGCCTGCTGCGGGCGAGTCTGCCATTTGGTGTTGTCGCATTCGCTCTGGGCCTCTCCTATAAGTTCGACAGCGTGCTGCTGAACATTTTCCACGGCGATGTAGCAACCGGCTACTACAACGCGGCCTACAACCTGGTTTTCTCAACAGTAATTCTCTCAAACATTATCAATACGGCCCTCTACCCCTCCCTCACCCGGCAGGCCGTCACTGCTCCCGAGAGCCTCGCGCTCATCTACGCCCGCGCCTTGCGCTACCTGTTGGCTTTAGCCCTGCCGATCAGCGTGGGGGTTACGGCCCTGGCCCCGCAGATTGTGACATTTCTGTTTAGCTCAGACTATGCCCCGGCGATTCCTGCCCTGCGGATCGTCATCTGGGTGGTGCCGCTGATGTTTCTCTCGGAGTTCCTCGGCTACATCGTGGTAGTGGCCGGGCGCGAAGGTCGGGTGGCACGAGCGATTATGGTGAGTACGGGAGTGAACATTGCACTGAACAGCGTACTGGTACCACGCTTTGGCGTTCTCGCCGCTGCCACGATGACGGTGATAACCGAGGCAGTGCTTGTGAGCCAGTACCTCTGGCTGCTGCGCCGCGAGCTAAGCCATATCAGTTGGGGAAGGAATTTCGGTCGCCCGGTAGCCGCTGCCGCGCTAATGGGCCTGCTGGTGATAGAGGTGGCTTGGTTGCCGGTACTTGTCAGCGTAGCTCTGGGTGTGCTGGCCTACACCAGCCTTTGTGTGGCCCTGGGTGTGATTGGCCCTGACGAATGGAATTTTGTTCGCCGCCTGCGTCAACCGCTGGCCCAGGGATCGACGGGGTGATGCTATGCGTATTGTGCTGCCGGTTCACCATTTCCCGCCGCGCTACAGCGCCGGTGCCGAACTCTATACTTTTCGTCTGGCTCGCTGGCTCATCCAGCACGGTCACGAGGCCGAGGTGGTCTGCGTTGAGCATATTGATGCACACGGGGCCAACCCGATCCACGCACGGGCGGATGTCTACGAGGGGGTGCCGGTGTGGCGGCTCGACCTCGACCTGCACAGTGCGCCCAGCGCGTGGACCTTCTGTAACCCAGCGATCAGGGAGTGGTTCGCTGGCTATCTTGATGAGCGACAGCCCGACCTTGTGCATCTCCAAAGCGGCTATTTAATCACGCCGAGTGTGCTGGATGCCGCTCATGAGCGTGGCATACCCACGGTTGTAACGCTGCACGACTTCTGGTTCCTCTGCCCACGGATCACACTGCTGCACGGCGATGGTAGCCTGTGCGCCGGCCCGCCCGAATCCCCGGCAGCCTGCGCATGGTGCGAGCGTCTGACCAGTCGGCGCTACCGCCTTGCCGACACGGCGACAGTTGGCCAGTTTGGTCGAATCGCTCAGCAGATTGGGCTTGGCACAGGGGAGCAATTTATCGCCAAGCGCCGAGCCTACCTGAGAGCAGTCCTGGGCCAGGTTGATGCGGTAATCGCGCCATCACACTTCCTCGCCCAACAGTTTCACGGCATGGTTGCACATGATCGCCTACACGTGCTGCGCTACGGGCTGGATCGCACCGAGCAGATAATATCAGCCGTCAATCCGACCGAAGCCGATCTTCGCCTCGCCTACATCGGCCAGATCGCACCACACAAAGGCGTACATACCCTGATTGACGCGGTGCGCCGACTGCCCATTGGAGGGCGGCCCTGGCAACTCACGATCTGGGGAGATCTTCAGCAGCACCCGGACTATACCGAGCGTCTGCGCCATAGCATCGGCGCGGATCCGCGCATCCATCTGGCCGGACGATTTGAGAATAGCCGGGTCAGCGAGGTGCTGGGGGCGTGCCATGCCACCGTTGTACCATCGCTCTGGTACGAGAATAGCCCGCTGGCGATCATGGAGGCCCACGCCGCCGGTCGGCCTGTGCTGACCTCGGCCTTGGGTGGAATGGCCGAACTGGTGCGCGATGAGGTGGACGGATTGCACTTCGAGCCCGGCAACGCCGATGATCTGGCCAGACAGATCGAGCGCCTGCGTAATGACCCGGCTCTGCTGGGGCGTCTGGCCTGCGGCACGATCCCACCCGCGACGATCAGCGCGGAGATGACAGTGATGCTG
>CAIRFY010000373.1 GCA_903877945.1 uncultured Oscillochloris sp.
AGGCGGGCGACCAGCCGTAGGCTCCCGTGGCGCGACGTCAGTCGCCCGCTTTTCGCCCCCCGCTGGGTGGCATCCCATGATAGTCGCAGAGATGTGGGTAAAGATATGCCGTGAGGGAGAGGGGCTGGGGGTGAGGGGGCACGGTGACTTTGCATCAGCCCTACGTGGTGTGTTTATGGTTTGCGCAGACCGTAGCGCAATGCTATAATTGGCCCGGTGTGCGCGTAGTTTGAATCAGGTAAGCGGGGAGATGACGAGTCTCTCTGCTTTATGCTGTTTAAGTGGGGTGGCATGGACGCGAAAATGATTACCTTCGGCGAGACATCCCTCGATAAGCTTCTTCAGTGGCTCCGTTCTAGTGGCGAACCAAAAGATATTAAAGACGTGCTGCAGCAGTACCTTCTGATCATCAGCAAGTCGGTGGCGGAGGAGAATGAATGACAGTCGCCTCTGAGTTTCAGGGCAGCGTGAGCGAGCAGGACTTGGCCGAAGAGATCTATCGTCTGATGACAACGCAGGGATCGTTCTTCGCCCTTGATGCGCCGATCACGCAGTCACTTGCCAACCTCGCTGATTTTCTCGCCAGCAAATATCAGCGCGACCGCGATGCGATCACCCGTGAGGTTGATGCGGCGCTGAGGGTAAACGACACCCTTTTCCTTCGTCAAGAGACGGAGAGCGGCGTGTTCTACGTCACCTCGCGCCAGGGAACCTACGTTCCGCGATCAGATGCCGACACGCACTCGTTTCGCCAGCGTCTCCACGAGCCTGATCACCCGCTGCCGATTGATGATATTAGCGTGGTTGTCTCGACCTCGCGCCCCGCGATTACCACCGTCGAGCCGGTGTTCATCTCGGATTACTGGCAGGTGCAGGCTGGTATGGCTCCGGTCGGCCCGGTGACTGCGCCCGCTGATTTTGGACACGCCAGCACCGTTGACACCCTCCCTGTATCTGCCGGTGATGTTGCTGCTGCGCCGAAATTGGTGGAGGTTGTCTCCGCGCCGGTGGAGGTTGTCTCCGCGCCGGTGGAGGTTGTCTCCGCGCCGGTGGAGGTTGTCTCCGCGCCGGTGGAGGTCGCCCCCAAGCCCGTCGAGGTCGCCCCCAAGCCCGTGGAGGTCGCCCCCAAGCCCGTCGAGGTTATCTCCGCGCCGGTGGAGGTTATCTCCGCGCCGGTGGAGGTCGCCCCCAAGCCGGTGGAAGTCGCCCCCAAGCCGGTGGAGGTCGCCCCCAAGCCCGTGGAAGTCGCCCCCAAGCCCGTGGTCAACCGCCCCGAGCGCAACACGGTGATCAACCTGCCCGAGGGGTTGGCGATCGATCTGCGCCGGTCGGTGCCCGAGCTTCTGGCTGAGTACGGCGCGCAGCTTGAGAAGATCCTGGCCGACCGAATCGATGAGGATCCCCTGCGCCGGATCGTGAGCTTCGGGCGAAGCTACTACCCCGAGGCCAGCGTGATCAACCTGGGTAAGAACGACCTGCGCAAGATCCGTGACTACATTCTGGAGCGCAACGAGCCGCTGCCCGATACCGAGATCATCGCGGATCTCTACTACCACAACCCGCGCCAGTCCGACTACGAGGGCTTCCGCTTCTCACTGAACTACCGGCTGCACCGTGAGAAGGACTTTGAGTTTGTTGGCGTTGAGGGAGCCCGGCTTTGGTCAACCAAGGGCCTACCGGCGATTGGTGGCAAGCGGGTGAAGGCTGCCGAGATGGGCCAGATCACGTCGTACCTCGCCGAAGGCTACGACAACAGCCTGGAGATGCAGAGTGCTGCGGCGATCTCCGCGAACGGGTCGCTCAATCGTCTGCTCTCCTTCTTCGAGTGGGAGTATGGCGTGCTGCCCTTCGATGCCAGCATCGCAGCTCTTATCCCCACTCCAATGCTGCCCGACCAGCGCAGCGCGGTGCTGCGCTTCGAGTCGCCCCAGCACTACACCACCTATCTGGTGGAGGTGCGCTACCCGACCGGCAACCGTGGCGGCTGGCTCCAGGGTCTCGATGAGTTCTTCCGCGATCATCTGGTTCCCGGTGCCCTGATCACGATTGCCCGTGGGAATGAACCGAATCAGTTCACGATCAGCTATGAGGAGGCCGCCGCAACCAGCGACCGTCTGCTCACTTTTGACGAGAAGAAGAACAAGTTCGCCTTCGCGAACCTCACGTACTACTGCGCCGTCGATGTGGATCAGGTGCCGAGCCAGTTGCGCTACGGTCGCCTGAAGAATCTCAAGTCACTGCCCATGGGCGAGCGGCGCAAGTCTGAGCTTGTGCTTGAGCATGTTTTCGAGGTGATGGGCGAGCAGGCGGGTACACGGGCCGAGCCGCGCTATACGCTCGGGCTGGGCGACCTGTTGCTGTCGTACAACGTCTTGCGTCCGGGTTCGCGTAGCCTGCTGGAGAACCTGCTGGAGAACGGTGAGAACTTTAACGCCGATGAGCAGAACCCTGGCAAGTATATCTTTACCCCGGCACCACGCGAAGAGGGGAGCAGCGAGGAGGAGACGGTGGGCGAGGACGGGGAGATCCTGCCGACCCGCCGCCGCTTCGGGCGCTACGCTGACGACGACGAGTAGAGAATCATGTGCCGATAGCTCGTACCGACGTTGTTGGCACGAGCTATCGGCATATGATTGAGGTAAGAAGGTGAGGGGGCGGGCGTCGGCTTGGCGAGCAGTAAACGCGCCGGGTCAGTCGTCCGCCCCCTCGCTGTGAGGAAAGAACCTACCCCCATGCGTTTTGAAGATCAGGTTGCGCGCCTGGGCGACCTCGCTCAGCCGCTTTCGCACAACGAACTACGGGTTATCGCAAATCTCGAATCGGAGAGCCTGAAGATCTTCTGGCAGGCGTGGCGTCAGTTCCCTGGTGAGCGCCGAGTCGAGATTCTTCGTGACATTGATGCGTTGGGCGAAGATAATGTCGATCTGGATTTCAGGCCAGTCTTCCGGGCCTGCCTGGGCGATGGCGACCCTGACGTGCGTGCGGCGGCGGTGGCAGGGCTCTGGGAGGATGAGTCCGAGCTGACGATGGATCGGCTGATCCGCCTGATCCGGGATGAATCGGGCAAGGTGCGCGCCGCCGCCGCCATCGCCCTGGCCAGCTTCGCCCAACGATCTGAACTGGGCGAACTGACGCCCGCCGCCACTCAGCGGGTGTACGGCGCGCTGCTGTCTACCGCCACTGACCCTGAGCAGCCGCTTGATGTGCGCCGTCGTGCGGTGGAGGGGCTGGGCTACTTCGCCAATTCGAAGGAAGCCCAGGCCGAGATTGGTCGGGCTTACGCTCATCCTGAACTAGTCATGCGCGAGAGCGCGATCCTGGCGATGGGCCGCTCGATGCGCCCGACCTGGATTCCCTCTATCGAGCGCGAGCTGAAGAATGTCTCCCCCGCCATGCGCTACGAGGCGGCCCGCGCTGTCGGCGAACTGGGAGAGGACGGGCGACCGCTCCTGGCGAGCCTGCTGCCGTTGGTGGACGATGAGGATGGCGAGATCTCGATGACCGCGATCTGGTCGCTCGGCCAGGTGGGCGGCCCGAACGCCAAGCGCATACTCCAAAGCCTCGCCCGCTCGAAGGACGAGGCCCGTCGCACCGCCGCCAATGCGGCCCTTGAGGAGTTGTCGATTGCGGAGTAGGGGCGCAGCCGCCGCACGGCGACTGCTACACCCCAACGGGATAGGGATATGCCACATCACTATACAAACCTGAATGATTTGGCCGCCACATACGATCATATCTACCTCTCGCCCCACCTCGACGATGCAGCGCTCTCGTGCGGCGGCAGCATCGCCCGTTTTGTGGCCAGCGGCCAGCCGGTGCTGGTGGTGACTATCTGTGCGGGCAGCCCGCCCGCCGAAAGCGCGTTCAGCCCTTTTGCCCAGCAGTTGCACCGCCAGTGGGATCTCCCGCCCGCCGAGGCCGTCCGCCTACGCATCCAGGAAGATGTCGAAGCCCTGGAAATTCTCGGTGCTGACTGCTATCTGCTCGATCAGCTCGATGCGATCTACCGCATGTCCGATGCCTATGTGGATGACGCCACGCTCTTCGGCACGGTCGCCCCTGACGACCCACTGGCCGAGTCTCTGCGCGAGCGGATCTCCGCCCTCGCTGCACATTATCCGACGGCGATCTTCTATGCGCCCCTCGGTATCGGCCAGCATGTGGATCATCAGGTGGCCCACGATGTCGCCGCCGAGTTTGTGCGCCGTGGGCTGAGTATGGCCTTCTACGAGGACGTTCCGTATGCGACGGTGGCCGATGCCCTAGAGCGACGGCTGGCGCAGGTCGGCGGGGCCGAGATCTTCTTGCCGAGCGTGACCGATATTGACGCGACCCTGGCCCGTAAGATCAGCGCGGTCGAGTCGTACCGCAGCCAGATCAGCACGCTCTTTGGCGACGGGGAGCGCATGGCTCGCAGTGTTACCGCCTACGCTGAAGGGCTGCGCCCCGAGTCGGGCCGCTATGGCGAGCGGATCTGGATGAAGCGATGACGATCCTGGCCCGCCCCGCTCAGGCCCGCGTGGGCGAACTGGCCCTGGTGGAGCCGGATGTTGCCGCGTGGGATGCGTTTGTGGACGCGCACCCGCAGGGCAGCCTGCTCCAGCACAGCGCCTGGGGTTGGCTCAAGGCCGCTGCCGGGTGGGGCGCACGTCGGCTGGCCGTCCTCGCCGCCGATGGGCGACTGCTCGCCGGTGCGCTGCTGCTCACCCGGCGGGAGTATGGCTTGGCCGTGGCCTATACTCCACGTGGCCCGCTGCTCTCAGCAGACCAGGCGGCCAACGACCTGCTGCTCGCCGGGCTGACGCGCCTGGCCCGCCGCCAGCGGGCGATCTTCGTGCGCCTGGAGCCGAACATCACGGAGGATCAGCCGCAGGCGGATCAGGTTCACACGTGGCTGCTGCTCCAGGAGATGCGGCCCGAGCGGACGATCCAGCCCCGTAGCAGCGTGCATGTGCCAATCGATAGGCCGAGCGCGGCGATCTTCGCCGCCTTCAGCAAGGGCCACCGCGCCGATATTCGCCGGGCTGAACGCGACGGCGTGCAGGTGCGCGTGGGCGATCAGTCCGACCTCGCGGCCTTCTACGCGATTATGCAGTCTACCGGGGCGCGGGCGGGTTTCGGCATCCATAGCGCCGATTACTACCGGGCGGCCTGGCAGTTCTTCCAGCCGCGCAGTCGGCTGCTGCTGGCCGAGATTGATGGCAACGCCGTGGCCGCTCATATGGTCTTCGCCGACGCCCACAGCGGTCGCTACCTCTACAGCGGTGCTAACGAGGCTGGCCTGAAGACGGGGGCGAACCACCTGCTGGAGTGGCACGCTATCCAGTGGGCCGCCGACCTCGGCTGTGTGAGCTACGACCTCTGGGGCATTCCTGACGCCCTTGGCCAGGCGGTGGGCGGCGATGATGCCGAGCGGGCGGCGCTCGAACTGGTCGCCCAGGACGATCCGCTGATTGGTGTTTATCGCTTCAAGAAGGGCTTTGGCGGTCGGATTGTGCGCTACCTCCCCGCCTATGATCGCGTGCTGATCCCCGCGCTCTACGGCCTCGCCCGACGGCGAATTGGGTAGGGGATCGCTTTTGGGGTACAATCAGGTTGTGATGTTTTGTGTGACCTATGGCACGATCTATGGCGATAACACTACGCGAGTTGCTTCGAGGGGTGGATCCGTTGGACGCGCCCACAGGGCTGGATGCGCCCATCTTCGGGCTGGCCTATGACTCCCGGCAGGTGCGACCGGGCTGGCTGTTTGTGGCTATCCGTGGATTCCACGCCGATGGGCACCAGTATGTGGAACGGGCGGTAAGTGCCGGTGCCGTCGCTGTTGTGGTAGACATGCGCCACTGGGGCGGCGCTGAGATCGGCGTGCCGCTGATCCGGGTTGCCGATAGCCGAGCCGCCCTGGCACCGTTGGCGGCGAACTTCTACCAGTGGCCCGGCATGAGTCTGCGTACAGTCGGGATTACCGGCACGAAGGGCAAAAGTACCACCACCGACCTGGTGAGCCAGGTGCTTGAAGGTGGCGGGTTCAGCACCGGCATGATCAGCACGGTGGACTTTAAGATCGGCGCACGGCGCTGGCCAAACAGCACCCGCCAGAGTACCCCCGAGGCTCCCGAGATCCAGGGGTTGCTGCGCGAGATGGTAGACGCCGGTTGCACCTACGCGGTGATCGAGTCCACCTCGCACGCCCTTTCGTCCCGCTGGAACCGCCTTGGTGGCTGCTGCTTCGACGCGGCGGTCTTCTTGAATATTACCCACGAACACCTGGACTACCACGGCAGCTTTGAGCAGTATCGCGCCGATAAAGCTCGTTTATTCGAGATGCTCGGCGAGTGTGCAGAGGGCGATGCCTGGGCAATCGTCAACGCCGATGACCCCAGCCATCGGCACTTTCTTGCGGCCACGCCCGCTCGCGCTCGTAAACTAACCTTTGGCCTCCAGGCTATAGCCGATGTGCGTGCCCACGAGGTCGTCGCGGGGCCAGGCGGCTCCTCGCTACGGGTGACGACGCCGTGGGGCGAGGCGCGTCTGCGGCTCCAGCTCCCCGGTAGCTTCAATGTCTCGAACGCCCTGGCCGCCCTCAGCGTCGCTCTTAGCCAGGGTATCCCGCTGGAACGGGCCGTCGCCGCCCTGGAGGCGGTGCCGGGCATCCGTGGGCGCATGCAGCCGATACATCTCGGCCAGCCCTTCGATGTGATCGTAGACTACGCCCACAGCCCGGACTCGTTCGACCATGTGCTCGGCATGCTGCGCCCGCTCACTTTGGGGCGGATCATTGTCGTGTTTGGCAGCGCGGGCGAGCGTGACCGAGCCAAGCGCGCCATCCAGGGCGAGATTGCCGGTCGCTACGCCGACCTGCTGATCCTGACGGACGAGGACCCGCGTGGCGAGGATCCCGCCGCGATCATTGCTGAGATTGTCGAGGGTGCCGAGCGTGCCGGTAAGCGGGCCGGCGACGGCTACCTCTGCATTCCCGACCGAGCCGAGGCCATCCGCACGGCAATGGCCGCCGCCCACCCCGGCGATCTCGTGCTGCTCCTGGGCAAAGGACACGAGGGCAATATTATCTACGCCGGTAGCGCCATCCCCTGGGACGAGGCCGAGTCCGCCCGTGAGGCGCTGCGCACCCTGGGTTATGTATAAAAAACACTGACGATTGAATAGAACTCGCTTCTGCATTTTGCATTTTGCATTTTGCATTCCTATGATCGATTTGGCCCCACACAACCCCTACGCCCTCACCATCGCCTCGCCGATCATCGCGGCGGCGGGTAGCCTGGGTTACGGCGTGGAGGTGGCCCGTCACCTCGGGCTGGGCGCACGCCCGGCCACGCACGGCCTAGGTGCCCTCGTCACGCGCAGTACCAGCCTGCGCCCGCGCAAGGCCCGGCCCCTGCCAGAGATCATCGAGACGCCGGCCGGGCTGCTCTACCGGGGCTGGACACATAACCCCGGCCTGTGGATCGTGTGCGAGCGTTTTGCACCGATCTGGGCGACCTGGGATCTGCCGGTGGTGGTGAGCTTGTGGGGCGATAGCACGGCGGAACTGGCCGAAGCCGCCGCGCTGCTGGAGGGTGTCGAGGGCGTGATGGGTGTGGAACTGCCGCTGGCGGCGCACGGCGCGCTCACGCCCGAGGCCGCCGGTCGGCTGGTGGCGGCGCTGCGCCAGGCCACCAGGCTCCCACTGATCGTGAAGCTGCCTGGCCAGGCTCCCGACATCCTGGCCCTGGCCCGCGCCGCCGTCACGCACGGCGCCGATACCCTGGCCCTGATCGATGGCCTACCCGCCGTGGCCCCCCTCCTCGATGGCAGTCTGGTCGAAGGGCGGCTCTGTGGCCCCGCCATCGCGCCCCTGGCCCTGGCCCTGGTGTCCGCTGTCTGCGCTGAGGTCGCCGTCCCGGTGATCGGTATCGGCGGGGTGCGTGACGCCGCCGGTGTGCGGGCGATGCGTGCCGCCGGGGCCACCGCCGTCGGCCTGGGTTCCGCGCTCCTCACCGATCTGCGCACCGGGGCGCGGATTGCTGCCGCTCAATCATAGGACTCGTGCAAAGTCGTGTGATCGCCGGGCAGCCCTCACCCCCCAGATCCCTCTCCCTGAGCGGGAGAGGGGGAGTCGGAGGCGTCCTGCTGCGGAATCTCCCCTCTCCCCGTGAGGGAGAGGGGCTGGGGGTGAGGGCCGGAGGGTGACTTTGCACCAGCCCTGCCGCTCAATCGGCACTCCCGTTGCAGCCGTGAGGGGATAGGTCTATGTTGTGTTCGTCAGCGTTGCGTTGAGCGGGCTTGCTGAGACGAAAGAACTGCCGCTATGACCGACACTTCAGTCAACCTGGGCTGGATCGCCAACTTTATCTGGGGCATCGCCGATGATGTGCTGCGCGATGTTTATGTGCGCGGCAAGTACCGTGATGTCATCCTGCCGATGACGGTGATTCGCCGACTCGATGTGTTGCTTGAGCCGACCAAACCGGCGGTTCTGAAGCTGAAGGCCCAGCTTGATGCGGCGGGCGTCTCGAACCAGCACGCGGCGCTGAGCCATGCCGCTGGTGAGGCGTTCTACAATGCGTCTCCGTTCACCCTGCGCGACCTCAAGGCGTGCACGCGCCAGCAGCAGATCAAGGCCGATTTCGAGGCGTATCTCGATGGCTTCTCGCCGAATGTGCAGGAGATTCTTGAAAAAATCAAGTTCCGCAATCAGATTGCCACGCTGGTGGACGCCGATATTCTTGGCAGCATGATCGAGAAGTTTCTCGACCCTGCGATCAACCTCAGCCCGCATCCGGTACTCGACGCGCACGGCAATGTGCGCCTCCCCGCTCTCGATAACCACACGATGGGGACGCTCTTCGAGGAGTTGATCCGCCGCTTCAACGAGGAGAATAACGAGGAGGCGGGCGAGCACTTCACCCCGCGTGATGTGGTGCAACTGATGGCCGACCTGATCTTCTTGCCGATTGCCGACCAAATCGTCTCAGGTACCTACCTGGTGTATGACGGGGCCTGCGGCACGGGCGGCATGCTTACGGTTGCGGAGGATCGGCTCTACGCCCTGGGCCGCGAGTACGGCAAGGAGGTTTCGATCCACCTCTTCGGCCAGGAGGTGCAGCCCGAGACGTTTGCGATCACCAAGGCCGACCTGTTGCTCAAGGGTGAGGGCGCGGAGGCCGAGAACATGAAGTACGGTTCCACGCTTTCGGCTGACGCCTTCCCGACACGCGAGTTTGACTTTATGCTCTCGAATCCGCCCTACGGCAAGAGCTGGAAGACTGACCTGGAGCGACTCGGCGGCAAGGGCGAGATCAAAGACCCGCGTTTTATCTTCGCCTACGCCAACGATCCAGAGTACAGCCTGGTGACGCGCTCCAGCGACGGCCAGTTGATGTTTCTGGCCAACAAGCTCCGCAAGATGAAGCAGGACTCGCCGCTGGGCAGCCGGATCGCCGAGGTGCATAACGGATCGTCGCTCTTCACCGGCGACGCAGGCCAGGGCGAGAGCAACATTCGCCGCTGGATTATCGAGAACGACTGGCTGGAGGCGATTGTCGCGCTGCCGCTGAATATGTTCTACAACACCGGCATCGCTACCTATATTTGGGTGCTGACCAACCGCAAGCCCGCTCACCGCCAGGGCAAGGTGCAACTGATTGATGCAACGGCCTGGTTCGAGCCGCTGCGCAAAAACCTGGGCAAGAAGAATTGTCGCTTTGCGGAGACGGATATGCGCCGGGTTGTTGAGGCGTTCCTGGCCTTCGCGGAGAGCGAGCAGTCGAAGATCTTCTCAAACAAGGCGTTTGGCTACTCGAAGATCACGGTCGAGCGACCGCTGCGGCTCACCATTGATCTGGCTGATGTGGCCCGCGCCCGCTTCCGCAAGGCGTGTGCGACTGCTGGCGAGGAACCGCTGGCCGATCTGATTGACGCACTGGCCGCCACACTCGGCGCTGGCCCGCACCGCGACTACAACCGCTTTCTCGTGGCTCTTGAGCAGCAGCGCCAGGACACGAAGCTGACCGCCAAGCGCCTGAAGTTCATCCAGAGCGCGTTAGCGACCCGCGATGAGACCGCCGAGCCGGTGATCAGCAAGGTGTATCGCGGCAGTAAAGCCGTGGCCGACCCGCTGCACGGTCACTTTGCCGTGACCCTGGAGGGCAAGCCCGCCGTGGTGGAGTACGAGCCGGACAGCGAATTGCGCGACACGGAGCAGGTGCCATTGCTGGAGCACGGCGGCGTCGCGGCCTTCATCAAGCGCGAGGTGCTGCCCTATGTGCCCGACGCCTGGGTTGACCAAGACGCCACGAAGGTGGGCTACGAGATCTCGTTCACGCGCTACTTCTACAAGCCCCAGCCGCTGCGCACGCTGGAGGCGATCCGCGCCGAGATCGAGGCCCTGGAGCGTGAGACCGGGGGGTTACTAAGCGAAATTATTGGAAAGGATAGACGATGAAAGCGACTGAAGCAAAACTCCTCGATTTTCTCAAGAAATCGCCGCAGTTCGTCATTCCCATCTACCAGCGAACATATAGCTGGGGCAAGCAGGAGTGTCGGCAGTTGTGGGGCGACATCCTTCGCACAGGTAGCGATGACGCGGTATCCGCACACTTCGTTGGCTCTATCGTCTATATCGAGAAGGGTCTCTATAGTGTCACGACTCAGCCCCCACTCCTTGTTATTGACGGCCAGCAGCGTCTCACCACCCTCACATTGCTCATCGCCGCTCTCGCTAAAGCATTAGACAGGCAGAGGGGCAGTGAGCCAATAGATGGATTCTCGCCGCGCAGGCTACGCAACTACTACTTGCTGAACCCGGAAGAAGAGGGTGAGCGCTACTACAAGCTGATCCTCTCGCAGACCGACAAGGCATCGCTTATTGCTATTGTCGGCAATCATGAGCAACCCAAGGAACCATCACTCCGGGTCACAGAGAATTTTGAGCTCTTCGAGTCACTGATTGATGGTCGTAAGGGCGATCTCGAAGCGGTGTGCAAAGGGTTGTCTAAGTTAGTCATTGTGGACATTGCGCTCAACCGCGACCACGATAACCCCCAACTGATTTTTGAGAGTATGAACTCTACTGGCCGTGAGTTGACCCAAGCCGACCTGATCCGCAATTTCATCTTGATGGGGTTAGAGCCACAGTTGCAGACCAAGCTCTATGAACACTATTGGCGACCTATGGAGGTGGATTTTGGACAAGAAGCCTACAGCACCTACTTCGACGGCTTTATGCGCCACTACCTGACGGTGAAGACCGGCGACCTCCCAAATGTGCGCGAGGTATACGAGGCATTCAAGAGCTATGCCCGTTTACCCGCAATTGCCGCCGCAGGGGTTGAATCGCTCGTGGCCGATATTCGCACCTTTGCCCGTTACTTTTGCGCTATGGCATTGGTTCCGCGCGCGGAGACCGACAAAGAGTTAGAACGAGCTTTCCACGACCTCCGTGAGTTGAAAGTGGATGTGGCGTATCCCTTCTTACTCGAACTCTATCATGACTACAAGACCAAGGTGCTATCCAACGCGGATTTTGTGGCAGCAGTGCGCCTGGTGGAGTCCTTTGTGTTCCGCCGTGCGATCTGTGCTATTCCCACGAACTCAATGAACAAGACCTTCGCCACCTTTATGAAGGGAATCAAGAAGGATCACTATCTTGAGAGTATCAAGGCGTATCTACTTGCACTTCCTTCATATCGCCGCTTCCCGAATGATGAGGAGTTCCACCGCGACTTTCAAATCCGCGATCTCTATAACTTCCGCAGCCGTAGCTACTGGCTGCGACGTTTTGAGAACCATGACCGCAAAGAGCACGTCCTCGTTGATGAATACACCATCGAGCATATTTTGCCGCAGAACGAGACGCTTTCTCCCGCCTGGCGCACAGCTTTAGGCCCAGAGTGGGCGCGCATTCAGCAGACGTGGTTACACACCCTCGGCAATCTCACACTGACCGGCTACAACTCAGCCTACAGCGACAAGCCCTTCACGGAAAAGCGTGATATGAAAGGCGGGTTCAAAGAGAGTCCGCTCAAGCTTAATGCTGGCCTTGGTCAGCTTGACCAATGGAACGAGGATACGATCAAGGCACGCGCTGCAGAACTGGCAGACAGGGCGCTACATGTTTGGGTTGCTCCCGCATTGCCAGCCGATGCACAGATAGCATACACGTTAAATGCCGCACCCGCAGCCTATACAATCAAAGACCATCCAAAACTCAGCAATAAGACGCTCCAAGCGGTCTTTGAGGCGTTCCGCACGCAGGTGTTGGCGCTCGATCCGTGTGTGACGGAAGAGTTCCTCAAGCATTACGTGGCCTATAAAGCCGAGACCAACTTCGTAGATGCTGTGCCGCAGGTAAAACGCTTACGTCTATCGCTGAATATCGCCTTCGCCGACATCAACGATCCCAAAGGTCTTTGCAAAGACATCTCTAACGTAGGGTTCTTGGGGAATGGCGATGTAGAAGTGAGCCTCGCTTCGCTTGAAGAGTTGCCCTACGTTCTAGGGTTGGTACGGCAGGCGCTTGAACGACAGCTAGGGAATGGGGTTGGCGAATGATGCGTCATCGGAAACTCTGCCCTGCCTACAAGGACTCTGAGGATATATAGCAATCCTCTTGGAGTCGTGAAGGGGAGTCGAGGCTTTAGCCGGCTGAAGCCTTGACTCCCCTTCACAATCTGGATAGGACTGCTATAGAAGGAGAACTCAGTGCC
>CAIRFY010000374.1 GCA_903877945.1 uncultured Oscillochloris sp.
ATGGCGTTGAGCGGGGTCCGCAGTTCGTGGCTCATGTTGGCGAGAAATTCATCTTTGGCGCGTACCGCCCGCGACAGTTCCGCGTTGACCCGGCTCAGGTCGGCGGTGCGTTCCTCCACCCGGCGGGCCAGCGAGTTGCGCTCCGCAATCAGCGCCACCTCCGCCTGCAGGCGCTCGGTGATATCGTTGAAGAGGCCGACGAGAACATCCTGGTTATCCAGGTGAACCCGCGTAGCTTTGACATCGGCGTAGAACACGCTCCCATTCTTGCGGATGCAGGGGATGTTGGTGGCTAACATCTTTTCGCCACGCGCCAGCGCCTCAACCTCGGTAAGCACATACGGCAGGCTTTCGCTTGGGTGCAGATCGGTGACGGTTAGCGAGAGGAACTCGTCGTGCGTGTAGCCAAACAACGCAGACATGGCGGGGTTAATGAACAGGAACGACCGATCCTCTTCACGCACGGTGGAGATACCCTCGCTGGCACCCTCGAAGATCACCCGGTAGCGCTCCTCGCTCTGTTTCAGCGACACATCGGCTTGTTGGCGGGCCAGCAGGCTCTCGCTAAAAAGGTTGAACCAGCGGCTGAGTTCGGCAATCTCATCCTGGCCACGCACCACGAGCGGTATCTGCCAGCCGGGCGTACCGGATTGGTACAACTGGAAACGCTGGGTCAGGTGGCGCAGAGGGGCCACAATCGTGGAGGAGGCAATGAGAGCAGTGCCCCCGACAATGGTGAAGGCTATCAGGAGCGCCAGAAACACCACCGACCCGATCGGTGAGGCCCGAGCGGCGAGCGTATTCACGGGGACGAGGGTGATGACCGACCAGTTCCATGTGTCCAGGCGAGAATAACTGACCAGCACCTCCTGACCATCTATCATGGTGGTGAAGGTGCCGTGCGTGTCGTGCAGCATGCGCTGGAGGCTGCTGTTCAGGGTGGCCCCGATCATCTGCGTGTCGGGGTGATAGACGATATGGTTATCCGCATCGGTCACAATCAGCATCGCCCCTTCGCCAAGGTCAATACGCGTGAAGTGAGTGTACAGGTAGCCACTGTCGTAGTTCACCAAGAGCGCAGCGATTGGCCGGGTCCGTATTGAGCCGTGATCCGTCACCGAGAGCATGCGGGTGACGGTGACGACCTTGCGGGTACTCGATGCTTTGTTGACGTTATCCTCAACGCCCGCCCAGACCTCGGTTGGCCCCAGGGCACGGGCGCGCAGCACGAGGCGATCCCGCACATCGTCTCTGATGTTTGATCCGTCGAGGGTGTCGCCAACGTGGTAGTGGCTGCCCCCCAGGGTGAAGATGTCCAGTGAGACCAACCCGCTCAGGTTGGAGTAGCCGTCGAGGAGGTAGCCGATACGCGCCTGGGTCGCCAGACGTGTATAGCTATCATCACGTGCCGGTTCGTGGGCGAGAGTCTGGATAATCGCCTCGACACCTGAGATATTGGCGATCAGGCTCTCGATCTGACTAAGATTCAGCGCCAGATATTCGTGCTGCTGCTGCACAAGCTCCGCCGCATAGCGCTTCGACTCGTCCTGGACGATCGTGCGCGACACCTGATACGCCGAAACACCCACGATCAACACGGGAATAATGCTTGCGAGAAGGAGAAAGATGATGAGTTTCTGGGTGAGGTTGATCGATAGTTTCATATGAATATACGGTAGTGCGACAAAACCGTTGCAAATAATACATACCAAAACCCGGACACCCCATTGGGGCCGGGTCCATTACGCAACAGGCATACCGCGATTCACCGAACCATTGATATGGTTGTCCGTCCATACACAGCATCATTACCAGGCGAGGAGCAAAGGCAGGTTCACGGGCAATCCAAGCGTATGGTATCACCAGTATAAGCGCGGGGATACTCGACAACTATAGAGGAATCCCTTGGTTCGAACCAAGGGAATCCCTCGGTTCGAACCAAGGGATTCCCTTGGTTCGCCTTAGTCGTCATGGTCAATCAGCCCCGCACGTCAATGCCGGCAAGTCCCGCCACCTCGTGGATGTTGAGCCGCTCCATCACCTGGGCGCGGTGGCCCTCGACGGTCTTCGCGCTGATCTGGAGCGTGCGGGCGATCTCCTGGGTCGTCTGCCCTCCGATGATCTGCCGCAGAATGGTGTGCTGGCGCGGGGTGAGTTGCTCCAGCCCATGGCGCTGCACATCTGGCCCCTGGACGGACTGCTGCACCCGACTAGCCACCGTCGAACTCAGGTAGATGTCCCCACCCGCCACGGCACGGACGGCAAGGGCCAACTCGACCGGAGCAGCGTCTTTGAGCAAGTAACCCTTCGCCCCCGCCCGGAGCGCCTGCTGAACGTAGCTGCCGGTCGCGTACAACGAGAGGATGATCACGCGCACCTCGGGCAGTTCCATCTGCACTCGTGCGGCCACCTCCAGCCCATTGAGGTGCGGCATCGCGATGTCAAGCACAGCGATGTCAGGGCGGTGAAGCGTGAGCAGGTGCAGGGCTTCCACTCCATCGCTGGCCTCCGCAACAACAGTAACCTCGTCCATCTGTTCCAGCAGCAAACGCAGGCCGGCCCGCATCAGCACATGATCTTCGGCAAGAAGCATCCGTAGTGGTGACATCAATTCTCCTTTAATATCGAGGGTGAGCTAGGCCCAGACCTCGGCACCGTCGCCGGGAGTTGAACTAATGTCCACCCATCTGCCCGCCAGTTTGGAGAGGATACCAATTAACACACGAGACATGGTTTCAGAATACCCAATTTTACGTGACGGTCTCAAGTGAAGCGGATGTCAACAGCCGCTGCATTGTCTGCTCCGACTCGACCTTCGCGAGTTCGAGGATGTCGTTGATCAGCGCAAGCAGGTGATGACCGCTGATCTCAATCATGCGAAGTGACTCTTGCTGGCGCTCGTTGAGCGGGCCACGTAACTGCTCCAACAGGCTCTCGCTGATTCCCAGGATGGTGTTGAGCGGGGTCCGCAGTTCGTGGCTCATGTTGGTGAGGAACTCATCCTTGGCGCGTACCGCCCGCGACAGTTCCGTGTTGACCTGGCTCAGGTCGGCAGTGTACTCCTCCACCCGGCGGGCCAGCGAGTTGCGCTCCGCAAACAGCGCCACCTCGGCCTGCCTGTGGGCGGTAATGTCGCGGCTGACGCCCAGAACGGTCAGGGCATCTGTTTGCGGGTCGCGCAGGAATTTAGTAACCACCTCGGTGGGGATGATATGCCCGTCGCGGTGTGGCTGATCTACCTCGCTCACCCACGTCTGATTCGGGTCATCACAGGTCGTTAGGGTGGCGATAGTGGTCGTCTCACTATCAATAACTAATGTAGAACTGAAGCTCGGGGCCGTCCACGTTGTTGTTCTCCGAACCGGTAAGACCCGTGGGCTTCTGGTAGGTTATCGGGGTAATCAGGGCGAAGTGTGACGGGAATGCCAGAGCCTCAACACCGCTGGTCAGCGGAACCGCCGGAATGCGGGGCGCGTTGTAGGTTACGGTCACAACCAGTTTGTACGATTTACTCTCTTCATCCTCGTTGAACGTGACGGTATTGGCCGGGATCGTCACCCACGCGGCATAGTCAACGGGGCCACACCGAGGGGTGAGGGCAATCGTCGTTCCCGGAGTAAACGCGATGCGCTGGACATTGCCGGGCTGTAGCGGCTCCAGGATCGCACTGACGTGCCACGTCCCCATGATGAAGGGGTTCTGGTCACTAAACATGCTCCAGCGAACGTGAACGAGAGCAGTCTTATCCGCTTCGATGGTGTTCTTGGAGGTCATGGTGGTGAACTTATGCACATGCGGGTGCATGGTCTGGTTCTCCGCCTGTCGGCGAGTAATACCATCGTAGCTATCCAGATGGGAGATGATACTGCCATTGAACTGGCCGTGGTGGGGGTGAGTATTCTTATAAAGCATAACTATGCTCCTTATGAGTGTGCTGATGGATGTCATTAGTTCGGTTGATTGAGTATCCCCTGGTGGCGGAATATGGTGTGCTTCGTTGTGTCTGTCGTGATGTTTCGTACCCTCAGTATAGGCGCAGGGATAGTCGGCAGATATAGGGAAAGACCTTGATTCGATCAAGGTCTTTCCTCGAATTGCCTTATAAGGAAAGACCTTGATCGAGTCAAGGTCTTTCCTCGAATCGCCTTATAGGGAAAGACCTTGATCGAGTCAAGGTCTTTCCTCGAATCGCCTGAGGGACGCGGACGCTGGTGTCCGGCTATCGGCTATTACGACAGTTGTAACTATCCTTGCAGAAAGACTCCCGCCGATCACCCCCCTCAATCCCCCCGCAAGCGGGGGGAGGTTGGCACCGGAGGTTCCCCCCCGCGTGCGGGGGGAGGTTGGCACCGGAGGTTCCCCCCCGCGTGCGGGGGGAGGTTGGCACCGGAGGTTCCCCCCCGCGTGCGGGGGGAGGTTGGCA
>CAIRFY010000375.1 GCA_903877945.1 uncultured Oscillochloris sp.
AAGAGCCACCGCGCCACGGGCCAGATCCGCCACCGCCGAACACGGCTCGGTGTCGGCTGAGTAGGCGAGTGCCAGGCCGCTTGCGGCGTGCTCAACGCGCAGAGCCAGGCACGGGCGGCTGTGGGCGGTCAGCGCCGTGCGAACATGCCAGCCTTCGGCGAGAGGGATACGATCACCAGCCTGCAGCTCCGTCCAGATAATGGGCGGATGCACGTCATCAAGGGCGAAGGCGTCGAGAATGCGCTGCACAAGCTCCAGAGTTGGTGCCAGGCCGTAGATCGGCAGCGGCTCGGTGCGCCCAGCCAGACGCAGGCTGAACAGGAGTACCGTCAGTCCGTTGATATGATCGCAGTGGCTGTGTGTAAGCAGGACGCCCTGGAGCGGGGCAGACTCCGGGCCACCCAGCGGGTCGATCCCAGCCCGCAGCAGGCGCTGGTAGGTGCTGCCGCCAACGTCGATCAGCAGGGGGCCGCCCGGCCCATCCCAGACCATATGGGTGTTCTCGCGGTCGGCGTCGGGTACGCCGGTGCCGGTGCCAAGCAAAATCATACGGGGCATTGTTGTTGTCCGTTAGAATCGGAGGCGTCCTGTTGCGGAATCTTCCCTCACCCCCTGGGAGATGGGCAGAGGCTGAGGGCCGTCCTGCGGGCTACAGTGCGGCGGTGTTGGCCTGATCCACGAGCACCGTGGCATCCGAGGCGGCGGCGCTCGGCAGCGTGAAGCGGAAGACACTGCCCACATCAGGGGTACTCTGGACGTTGATCGTGCCCCCGTGCAACTCCACCAGCGAGCGGGCGATGCTCAGCCCGAGCCCGGTGCCACTGATCTGCGCACTCAGCACGCTGTCGGCGCGGTAGAACGGCGTAAACAGCCGCTCCATCTCGGTATCGCTCATGCCAATGCCTGTGTCGTGGACCGCGACCTCCACCTGACTCGCATTGACACTGCTGGCTCGAATCTGCACCCGCCCGCCGGAGCGGGTGTACTTTATCGCATTGGTGATCAGATTCGCAAGGATCTGGTCGAGCCGGTGCGCGTCGGCGCGCACAGTCGGTAGGTCGGGCGGAATCTCAACCGATACCGCCACCTGCTGCTGCGTGATCTGCTGCTCCAGCATCGCCAGCACCGATGTGACCGCCGGGGCAACGGCCAGTTGCTCGATATGCAGATCGACCCGTCCGGCATCGAGCTGGCCCATCACGAGCAGATCGTTCACCATCGCCTCCATACGCCGGGAGTTCTGCTGGATCATCTGGAGGAATTGCTCCTGCTCCGGCGTGATCGCTCCGCCGATCCCGTGGAGCATGAGGTCGGCGTAGCCACGGATGGGAGTGAGCGGGGTGCGTAGTTCGTGAGAAACAGTGGCGAGGAAATTGCGGCGCGACGCGATCACGTCCTTCCACATCTGTTCGCGCTGCTCCTCGGCCTCGCGCCGCTCGTGTTCCGTCTGTTCGAGGGCGCGCATGGTCTCGTTGATCGTGTTCGCCAGGAGGCTGAACTCATCATGACCATCAATAGCTACCCGGTGCCTGAGATCTTTATCGATGCCGATCAGCTTCACATTCTGGATAAGCAGTCCCAGCCGCTCAAGCACAAGCTGGTTGAGGAGCTTCGCCAGTGTGAACATGGCGATCAGGCCCGCGATGACAAAGGTCATCAGCGTGTAGAGGGCTGTGGTGCGACCGATCTGCACGATCTCGCGACTGCTGTTCACCTGGATCAGCAGTGTCGGCGCTCCGCTGGCGCTTATGATGAGGCCGTAGCCAGCCACGCTATCTACAGTTAATGGTGTTACGACCGGTGCGCCCGTCGTGGTGATCTTCCCCACGGTACTGCTGATCTCCTCCGGCAGATCTGGCAGATCGAGACGGTGAATCTGCACGTCTAGCCGCAGTTGCGTGCCAAATTCTGCGATCCGCGTCGCATCAAGAGTTCGCCCCATGATCATCGTACCCATACTCGGGCCAACAAAGTTGTTCGTCAGGATCGGGTGTGCGCTCAGGAGCAGCGGTAGTCCCGGCAGTTGAATGATCTCAGTAGCCCCGTGATCTGGCCCGATCTGGCTGAGCAGCCCCGATGCGTTGATGCGGCGCAGCACCTCGGCATCGTTCGCCGTCACCCTGGTCGCATCGAACTGATACGTCTTGTAGGCGCGCATCTTACCTGCCGTGTCGAGAATAATCAGCAGGTTCAGCCGATTGGTCTCAAAACTGGTTTGGTTGAAGATCTGCTCAACAAAACCGTCGTTGCGGCCCTGAGCGAAAGCGTAGGCATCATCCCAAGAAGCATTGTCGCGTGTTAGTTGAAGCAACTGCTGGCGCTCGTCGTCAATCGTATTGATCGCCCGCTCGACATTGCTGATGACGGTGCGGCGCTCAAGCTCGGTGAATTGAACGAAGATGATCGCCTGGAGGGGCAGAAAAAGCACAATCAGAAGGAAGAACAGCGCGATGCCAACTACGCGCTGAGTCCTACGGACGATGCCAGGGGAGGTCATCGTAAGGAGGGAGGATGTTGCTGCTGGCTCTTGAAATATTGGCATAGCGCCTACAGATATTCGCGCTGGTTTACCCGCCTCCGCCACTCCTCTTTGATCTCCACCGGTGAACCCTGCGAGACCAAGAAGTCGAGCAGGAGGCGCGAGAATGTATTTGACTGCTCCAGAAACGGGAAGTGGTTCGCTTTCGGCAGCGTGATCATCTGGGACAGATGGGCGCTCGAGTCATTAAGGAAACGTGCGTGTTCGTCGGTGACGATCATATCTTTGCCGCCGTACACCGCCAGCAGTGGCACCGTGAGAGCCTCCAGCGTTGATCGCAGATCGGTGTCGAGCAGCGACTCCTGGACACTCGCCAGCACCGTCTCGCTGATGCTCTCCGTATCCTCGTAAAGCCCCTTTTGGACATCGGGGTCGGCGATGGGGATAGAGCGGATCAGCTTGGCCCAGACATTTGTTGACTGGCTGCGCCCAAGCAACTTCGAGAAGGTGCCCGGCTTCACGTGGCCGCTCAGCACACCCCCATACAGCGGCGTACAGACCGCCATCACCTTCGTAAAGCGCTCGGGCTTCTCGCGGGCCGCACGGATGGCCACCATGCCACCCATGCCGTGGCCCACCAGATGTGCCTGCGGGATGCCCATCTGCTCCATAAAACAGTTGAGCATATCAACATAGCTAGAGATCGTAAACAGCGATCCGCGACGGTCGCTCTCACCGTACCCCCAGAAATCGAGGGCGTAGGCGCGGTATCGCTCCGACGCCAGATCCATCGTAGGCACCCAGTAGCGCCACGATCCGATCCAGCTATGGAGGAATATGATCGGCTGGCCCCGTCCGAAGACTTCATAGTGAACCAGTCGGTTGTCAAGATGGATTGCGCTCACGAGGCGTCCTCTTCAGCGTTCGGTTTCGTCTGCTCAAGCGGGATAATGAAGCTGAAGGTGCTTCCCTTCCCGATCTCACTGACCACCCACATCTCGCCACCGTGCTGCTCAATCAGCGCCTTGGCAATCGAGAGACCGAGACCCGTGCCGCCTGCCACATCACGCAACGGATTATCGGCGCGGTAGAACGGTCGGAAGAGCTTCTTCCGCTGGTCAGGTGACATGCCAACGCCCGTGTCTTCCACATCGACCTGCATCATGTTCGCACGATTCAGGAAGGCGCGCACCTGGATACGCCCGCCCTCAAACGTATATTTTACCGCGTTTGAGAACAAGTTAAACACCACCTGCGTGATCCGTTTCGGATCGGCCATCACACGCGGCAGATTGGCGGGCATGTCGATCAGCACCGTCATCGACTTGCGCTCGTACTCTAGCCGCAGTGACTGCACAACCTCGTCGATCACATCCGGGATCGTGACAGGTGAGAAGTTTAGTCGCTTCGAGGAGTCAGGACGTGAGAACTCAAGGATGTCCTCGATCAGGGATTTCAGACGGTTGGTGTTGTTTCTAATAATCCCCAGGTAGCTCACCTGGTCGGCGCTCATCAACTGGGTGCCGCTGAGCAGAAGCACGTCCACATAGCCCTTGATCGCCGTGAGCGGCGTGCGCAGTTCGTGGCTCACATCGGAGATAAACTGGCGCTTAGCCTCGTCGGCCTCGATCTCGCGGGTGATGTCGCGCAGCACCATCACATCGCCGTAGCCCTGGTCGCCCGGCCCGATCACGGGGGCGATATTGAGCGCAATCACCTGGTTCGGGTTGGTCAGGTCGAGGAACGTGGTGTAGATAGTCTGACTCTGGCGCACCTGCTTGAGTCCGTTCATCAGCCCGTTGTAGATCGTCTGCGCCCGCTTGCGCTGGGTTTCGTCCCCGCCATAGGTTGCCAGCGTGCTGATCGGTTGGCCAAGCAGTGTACTGGACGGTACCTCAAGCACGAGTTCGGCCGCCGGGTTAAACAACGTCACCGTGCCCTGTGGATCGAGGACGATCACACCCTCCGTCACCGAGCGGAACACGGCCGCGCTCTTCGAGCTCTCCTCGCGCTGCTCCTCAAGCAGCACCGAGTTGCGGGTGGCTAGTTCGGTGATGAAGCTGTAGAGTTGGGCGTTGCTCACGGCAGACGCCACCACGCTGGCGATGGTGCCCAGCAGGTTCATCTGCGAGTCGGTGAAGTGGCCCACGGTCACGCTAGAGAGTACCAGCACACCGATGGAGGTATCGCTCGTTTTCAGGGGTACAGCCGCCACCGAGCGCACATCTTCGGCGCGGCCCGGCTCCTGCACCCAGCGCTCATCGCACAGCACGTCGGCGATATTCACCGATTCCTGGTGGCGCATCACCCAGCCCGAGAGACCCTCGCTACCGCTGAACGAGATCGGGATGTTCGTCCCGCGTACATCACCGCGACTGAAAAGCACGGCCCGACACATCAGGGCACCGTTCTCCGTGTCGCGGAGCATAATCGATCCGTGTGCAACGCCCAGGTTTTCCGATATGAGCTCCAGGGCGCGCTGGATGACGCTATCGAGATCGAGCTGCGATGTCAGCTCCAGGCTGATCTCGTGAACTGCCTCCAGACGATCTTTCTCCTCGGAGAGCTGGCGAGTGGCCTGCTCAAGCTCGGCGGTGCGCTCAGAGACGCGCCGCTCTAGGTCGGCGGCCAGGTTGCTGATCTGGTCAAACAGACGCGCATTCTGGATGGCCTGGCTGGCCTGGCTGGCCAGAGCAAAAGTGACCTCGACGGCCTCGGCGTCGTAGGCGTCAGCGTCATCCGCCCCGATGGTGAGCAGGCCAACCAGCTCGTTATCGACCAACAGCGGCGCACCGATCCACGAGCGGGCCTCCCAGCCCAGCTCTTGGATGGCGCTGAAGCGTGCGTCGTTTTGGGTATCGGCCAGCATCAGCGGTCGTCGCTCGACGGCGATTGACTGGAAGAGGGCCATATGCTCCACATCAAAGTCGGCATTGAGTAGGCGTGCGTCAGTCAGTCCACGGGCCTCGGTGATCTGGAGCAGGCCGTAGCCCTCGTCGCGCAACAGCACGGCGGCGCTATCGTAGCGCACCACGCGGGCCAGTTGATCGAGGATAAGGGTCTGGATCTCACGCAGCGCCAGGGTACTGGTGAACGACTGGGCCACATCGCGCAGGGTATCGGCCAGGCGACGGCGCTGCTGTTCGCGCTGGAAGAGCTGGGCGCTCTTGAGAGTCTGGCTGGCCTGGGTCGCCAGGATGGAGATCAGCGAGATGTGGTGGGCGTTCCAATCTACGGCGGTGCGCGAGCCGACCCAGAGGATGCCCAGGTGATTGTCGTGCGAGCCGATCACGACGCCGAGGGCGCTGCGGATGCCCAGATCCACTGCATGCTGGTTGCGGACGGCGTGATCAACTGTGGTCAGATCGGAGATCGCGAGCGGCTGCTCGCGCTGGAGCAACTGGCCGGTCAGGCCGCTCAGGTGGAACTCAAGGTCGTGATCCACCACGATGCTGCCGCGATCCATGAGCAAGGGATTGCAGATTTGCCCGTGGCTGTCGAGCCGCAGAACCGCGCAGACCTCCACGCCGATCAGGCGCAGAGCTGCGTCGGCCACCATCAACTGCGTCTCGTCCGGGTTCAGGGTGCCCGAGAGGTTCTGCGTCACCTCGAAGAGCGTGGTCATCTCCTGGGCGTTCTGGCGCGTCTCGCTGAATAGGGTCGCGTTATTGATCGCCACCGCCGCCTGGTTCGCGACGGTTGTCAGAAAGCGCAGGTCGTTCTCATCAAAGGCGTGCGGCTCGTAACTCTGGAGGTTGATCACGCCGATCACCTTGCTGCCGAAGATGATCGGCACCACCAGAAACGATTGCTCCACCTGTTCGGTGATCCCGCTAAGCTCATCCTCCACGTGGAGATCGCGCCTACGGGCATCCTCGACGCTATAGATCAGGAGCGGCTGACGGTTACGCAGAACCCAGCCGTTGGCCCCATTAGCCTCAGTGATCGAGATCGGAGTCAGCTCGATAGGCTGATTGGCATCATAGGCAATCGGGTAGCGGAGTATCCCTGTCTGTTCGTTATAGATGCCGATCAGCGACGTACTCACATCGAGGATCTCGCCGATGCCGTGGTGCAGGCGATCCAGGAGATCGTGCTGCTCCAGGGTTGAGTTCACCGCCTCGCTGATCGCGTTGATCGTCGAGAGCTCACTGATGCGTCGCTCGCGCTCCTGGAACAGCCGGGCATTCTCCAGCGCCGTCGCCGCCTGGTCGGCCAAGCCCACCAGCAGCAGCATCTCATCGTCGCTAAATCTGCGCACGTAGTTGGTCATCACGCTAAGCACACCAACGATGCGCTCGCGGTAGACCACCGGCACGCCCATGAAGGAGATCAGGTTGTTATCGCGCTCATAGTTCGGGTAGAGCGACCCGCCGCTCACGCGCACATCATCAATGATCAGCGGTATCCCGGTCTCAGCGACTCGCCCGGTGTGGCCCTGTCCTACTGGCACGCGCATCTCACTTTTGCGCTCGGACGGAATGCCGTCCATCGCTGCCGGGAAGAGCATCCTCCCACCCTCATCGCTGATCGTCCACAGGGCCACGGTGGTGACGTTGAGTTGGCGGCTGACCAGTTCCATCAGCTTGCTGAGTACTTCTTCGGGTTGAAGCAGCGAAGAAAGGATGCGTGCCGCATCGAGCAAGGTACTCAGTTCGCCCACCTTCACACCGAGGGCGTTGGCGCTGGAGTTAGCCGCGTCGAACGCCTGGGTACGGGCGATGGCGGTGGTGACCTGGTTCGCAATCGTCAGGCACAGATCGAGAGCCTGGGGCCGGAACTCGCCGGTGCGTCCCACAAAGTCCAGCCCGATTCCGCCGATGACCTCGTTGTTCATTACCAGCGGGATCAGCGCTATTGTACGAATGTCCATCTCACGGAAAATCGCGTGGGAATGGATGAGGATCGGATCGTGCTGCGCATCATCTGAAATAAAAGGCGTCTTGTTGGTGTCGATCCACGCCACCAAGGGGTTATCGTCGAGCGGGATGGTGATCGCGTCCATATCACCGCTAGGCACCAACTCGGCCACGGCGGTACCTCGTCCGGCCTTCCGGTCGTAGAAGATCAGCCGCGACTGATCCACACCGGTGGCCTCGGCCATAGATTCGACAATGCCCTGGTAGATCTTCTGCACATCAGACTCGGTGGCGGCCATCGCCGAAACGCGGTTCAGCAGATCGAGTTGCTGAACCTGTTCGCGGGCCTGGGCCAGCAAGCGGGCGTTCTGCACACCCAGGGCCAACTGGTTGGCCACGGTCGTCAAGAATGATCGCTCGCGGTCACCGTAGATATTTGGCGTGTAGCTCATCACCGCCATGACGCCCACCACGCGCCCATCGCCCACCAGCAGTGGCACACCGAGCCAGGCCGCCGAGCTGCGCTCACTGCCGAACTTCACCGGCGTGAATCCGCGCTCTGCCTGCTCCTTCGCCAAATCCTGGAACTGGAGCGGCTGGCGCGTGCGAATAATATGGGCGGCCATGCTCCCCTCGCTGGGGGCGTGCGCCACGCTATCGATCGTGTCGCTGCCCTCGTCCACCTTGTACGCGAGGACAATCTCGTTGTTCTCGTCTTGGTAAATGAAGGTGAAGAAGGAGTCCATCGTCAGCGAAACCGCAAGCTGGGTGTAGACCCGGTGCAGCATCAGGGGCAGATCCATCGTCGAACTGGTGATCCGACCGATCTGGTTGATTACATCAAGCTCGGCGATGCGGCGCTCGCGCTCACCGAACAGGCGGGCGTTCTCCAGAGCGATTGCCAACTGACTGGCCAGGGCGCTCAGGAACTGCTGGTCGCGCTCAGAAAAGGCGTTTGGCCTAAAATCCTGCACACTCAGCACACCGATCACCCGGCCCTGGCTCACCAGCGGGATGCCGAGCCAGGAGCGCACCTCGTTGCTGTTCTCGGCAAGCGAGACCGCACTGGTAGTCACATCGGTCTGGAGATGCATGTCATTGACAAGCAGCGGTTTGCTGCTATCGATGATCATGCCGCTCAACCCTGATTTTGGCACCGTCGCCTTATGGTGCTGCGGCATCATCTCGCCCTGGTGTAGGAACTGCTCGAAGCGCAGCAACTGGTGATCGGGCTCGTAGCGGGCAACAAAGAAGAAGCTAGGTGTGCCCAGGTAGGCGGCAATCCCTTGGTAGACCCGCTTCAGCAGGGTGTCGAGGTCGATAGAACTGGTGGCGGCGCTGCCCACCTGGAAGAGAGCTGCCATCTGCTCAGCGCGGGCGCGGGCATCGCGCAGCAGGTAGTAGTTCTCGATGGCGATGGCCGACTGGTCGGCGAAGATCTCCAGGGGTTCCACCGTGCGAACCGTAGGCCGCTGACGATCCTGCGGGTCGTCGGCGAACATCAGGCCAAGCATATTGCCCTCGGTCGAGTAGAGCGGCACGCAGAGCCGGTCGTTGCGCTGCCACTCGTCGGGCAGGCGCACATCGTCGAAGGAGGTATAGCTAAAGACCGAGGTGTCGAAACCCTGCTCAATGGCGGCGGCCTCATCGGCGGGTACAAAGTAGCTGTGCCCAACGCGGAACCGCGAGTCGAGGTAGCGCGTGGCTAGAGCCTCGGGCATCGGGCGCTCGCCCATCTGCCCCAGTTCGCTGAGCGGAATACCGGCGGCAGACACGGGCCGCAGCACGTGGACATCATCGGGGTCGGCCAGACAGAACACAATCGTGCGAAAGTTGGCCGAGTCGGTCACGCTGTAGCTAACTTGCTCCAGGAGGTTCTCCAGCGAGCGGTCGGCGCGCAATGCCTGGCCGATCCCTAGCACATCGTTGAGCATCGAGACACGGCGCTGGAACATGCGCGAGATATGCTCAAGCTCGGCGTAGCGTTGGGCATTGCCGATACCGACAGCGGCCTGGTGGGTGAGGGTGCGCAGGAAGTCAACGGCATCGTGGTCGAAGCTGCGCGGCTTTGGCGAGAGCAACAGCAGCACGCCGGCCACTCTGGCCTGGTAGAAGATCGGCGCAGCCAGAGCTGATACCGCATCGGGCAAGGAGACGGCGGCCCGCTCGCCGTTGCTCATCGTGTCGCTGAGTTCAGGCTCGCGGCGCTGCATCGCCATATGGGCGGTGACAGCGCGTGCATCGAGCACCGTGTCGATCATTGCTCCGTGGGTAGGTTCATCATAGCCGACCGCCTCAACAACCCGGTATGCTCCAGGGGTATCGCCATCGTCGCCGCCCTCCTCAAATGCACGCAAGGCAATCAGGCCGTGGCTTGCGCCGGTGGCCTTCAGCGCCTGCTCCAAGGCATAGGCCAGGATCTCTTTCTGGTTGAGCGTAATCGCCAACTGGCTCGACACGCGCTGGAGCGCCCGCATCTGCTCCAGGCGCGAACGCAGGCTACTGTCGGCCTGCTCGTAGCGGGTAGCGTTGACGATCACCTGGGCCGACTGACCAGCGATGATGCTCAGCAGTCGCTCGTTGTCGGCGCTGAAGGCGTCTGGCGCGGTAGCGAAAAGTTCAAGGATGCCCACCAGGGTATCGCCCGTACGCATGGGCAAACCAAGGTAAGATCGTGCGGCGCTCCCATCCTCCAGGATAATCTCGGCAACGTGGCGGGTTGCGCTGCTCGGCATCGTCGGCGATCCGAGATCCGGGATCAGGCGTGGACGCTGGTGGCGGACGATCCAGCCGGTCAAACTATCGGTTGCGACGCTCGCGGAGGAGCTCAGCCCGCAGCTTGTGGCCACGTGAAGCTGGTGGGTGTGGCCGTCTGGGATGGAGATGCGTGCGCCGCCGAAGCTGGCGAGAGACTTCAGGCCATCGAGGATCGCGTCCAGGGTCTCATCAAGCGAGAGACCCGCGCTGAGCTGCTGGCTGATCCGCTGGAGCAGTTCAAGCTCGGCGGCGCGGCGCTGCTCCACCTCGTAGAGTCGCCGGTTAGCGATAGCCGTAGCCACCTGGGCAGCCAGCACCTGAGCCAAGTTACGCTCGGTTTGCGTGATCGGCCGCCGTGCCCGCTCGTAGCCGATGGAGAGCAATCCAATCGTCTGATCTTTCGCCCGCAGGGGCAGCAGCAGCGCGGATCGGCTGCCCTCGGATGCCAGCACTGCGGCAAGGGGATTGCTGGCCGCCGTCGCGGGTACATCCTCAATATAGAGTGGCTCGCCCCGGTTGATCTGGATCAGGAACGCAGGTGCATTTGTGATCGTAATGCTGTCTGCCGACACATGTGCGCGACCGTTTTCGGCATAGATTGCCACGGTACGCATATCCTCGGGGTGCTGCAGTTCGATCAAGTGAACTGCGCAGTGCTCCGCATCAAGCGCCAGGGCGATGTTCTCGGTAGCACGATCAAGGGTACTCTCGATCTGCGTATCGGCGCTGATCTCTTTACTATTCTCATAGAGGACGAACAACTCACGGGCGCGCTGTTGCTGTTGGCTAAAAAGCCGTGCGTGGCGCAGCAGCAGGGCGACCTGCTCCGCAAACGACTCGACGCTGCGGATCTGGCTGCTGCCCGAGACCGGCATGACGCTGTGCAGGGCCGTGACCAGCACCCCCGCCGACTGCGTATTGACGAAGAGCGGCACCGCAAGCGCAGGGCGCTCGGTTACACGGGCAATGCTGGACGTTCCACGCCGCCGTCCGCTCGCCACCAGGGCGCTGCCGATCTGGAGCTTGCCCTCCGCGACAGCGCGGGCGGGGAGGTCGTTGCTGGTGCGGGCGATCATCGGCGGATAGCCATCGGCGTTCGCACTCATCGCAACCAAGGTCAGCGGCTGCTCGCCCTCATCACCGCTATAGATCGCGGCACTTTCAACCTGAAGGATTGCCAGTGCATCGGTGAGTACCGCGTTGAGCAGCGTGCGGACATCGAGCACGCCAACCGAGTCGAGGTTGCTGGCGATCAGCGCACGCAGTTGATCAAAGATTGCAAGCTCAGCCTGGCGCCGCCGGGTGACGAGCAACAGGGCGAGTTGTGCCGTAAGCGCGGCGGCAACATGTGCGGCGAGCGCCGCAGTCTTCCCGCCGCAAAGGTACAGACGGCCAATCTCGTCGTCGTCGGCGCGGATACTCAGGCTGGACAGATCGCTCGTGTCAGAGTGCCCCCACGTCGCCGATCCGAGAATGACACCATGCTCGACAATCTCGACCCGACCAGCGTCCATTGGGAGGTGCCGGGCAAGCAGATCCGCCAACTCACCCGCACATGTGGCAGGATCGGTACGTGCCGTGCCCTGCTGGCCCCACATAGCCAGGTGAGCCAACAACTCCCAGCCATACGTCGGTGTCGAGACGATCGTAGAGTCCATGGTGTCTGATGTGCTCCTCACAGGATCAGCAGGGTCAGGATCGGCAGTTCGTTTGCCAATGAGCGTCATTTCACCATCGGCGTATCCTCATCTGCGTTTTGACATGGTTCAGAACAGCTTTATGGTTTGGCGATGAGGCGAGGATGCGAGAGCGCGGTGGCATCGCCTCGTCGCCTCGTCGCCAAACTGTAAAGCTAGAATTACCAGATCTGAACCTTGTCTTTGAGCAGGTTTCCTCAAAATAAACGCGATGGATCAGAGATTATGTCGAATAAGAGCGGACTCAGCGCCGACCTTGTCCCCTCACCCCCTGCCCCTCTCCCTCACGGGGAGAGGGGAGATTTCGCAATAGGAAGCTTCCGGCTCCCCCTCTCCCGCTCAGGGAGAGGGGGTTGGGGGGTGAGGGCTGGGCGGCAGCAGACTCCTTATTTGAAAAGTATTGAGGCCAGGGCTTGTCCCGCATCGTCTCCCCGGACAACAAAGGGGGGAGCGCGGCGCGTAATGCGACCACACTCCCCAGGTTGCGGCAGCGGGCCATACATTCGGCAGGGCCAGCCTCTGTCGCCCATTGCCTGATCCCTGTTACCTCGTCTCAACGCGAGCGACCGTACGTAACCCAACTTTTACGGCCCTGCTCGCGGGCCTGCTGAATGGCGCGCTGGCGAGTCTCCTCCGCTATCTCGCTTAGCTCGCGGATGTCGTAAAACGGCCCGTCCTGGCTGGTGAGAACCCCAATTGAGATCGACATCAGAGGCACCTGTCGGATGCCGCCCGTATCATCGGGTATCTCGATAAAGCCCTGCTTACGGTGCTTATAGTTATAGTGCAGCCCGATCTCCTCATCGAAGCGAGTGATCAGACGCTCACAGATCGCCTTGAATTGCTCAGGTGCCGAAGTGACAACAAAGTCGGGGCCAACCACCATCTGACCGACAAAATCCTCGTGGCCGCCCAGGTCGTTGATGACCTCATTGAGCAAGAGCGCGCTGAACTTCAGCACATCCTCGCCCACCACCGACCCATACAACTGGGTGAACGTCTCGAACCCGTTAATGTGCAGGAGCGCCATGCCCCAGCCCTGGGTCGTGAGCAAGAGGCGGAGTTGGTCGCTGATCAGATCGGCGGTGGGCAGGTTCGTCACCGGGTGGAGCTGATTCTTGCGCCGGGCCTCCTCCAGTTGATTTTTGACAATCGTATGCACCTCTTCGATATCGAAGGGCTTCACGATATAGTACTGGGCCTGAACCTCACCGAGGCCAATCAGCCGGTCGCGGCGCTCACCACGGGCCGTCAGGAAGATAATCGGGATATGGCGGGTGCGCGGGCTTGCCCGCAAAGCCTTCCCAATATCATAGCCCTCCATGTCCGGCAGGTTCACATCAAGCAGCGCCAAGTTTGGCGGCGTCTTGCGACAGATCTCCAAGGCTATCTGACCGCGCATGGCGGTGAAGACCTCGTAGCCCTGAGACGTGAAGTAGATTTTCAGCAGACTTGAGATGTCGGGCTGGTCTTCAACGACCAGGATGCGCTCTTTACTCACCGCCTATTCCTCCTCACGTTGCAGAAACGCTGACGGATGACTGATGATGGGCAACCGACATCGTGATGACACCGTTATCGCCGTTGCCAGCGGGTGTGTTATGTCCATTGTCGGGCGGCGCTCCCATCTGACGCGGCCCTGATCTCGTGCCATTGCTGACGTAGGGCTGGTTCGTGGCGGGCGGTACTTCAGGTGCGCTAGTGTCGTTCGCCGGATCACTATACACATTTGGCCAATGATAGACAATCCGCCGTGGGTCGCCCGTCTTAAGGTCTACATCGTTCACATCATGGCCAGGCACGGTCTTGCGGATCAGATTATTGTCATTGTCGAAGATTATAACAGCATTTGACTCGATCATGCGCCCTGGATAGACGACAAAGCCACTGCCGATCTTACAATTGTGGCCGACCGCCGAGCCGAGTACGGGCAGGTTGATCTCGACGACCTTGCCGTGGTGGACAACCTTAATCGGCTCACCTTGGAGGTTGAAATCGGTGAAGACATTGTTCGCGCCGATGAAGGTGTTGCGCCCGATCAGACACAACTGGAGCGTGCTGTTCTGGGCCACCATGCCATTCTCCATCATCGCGGTCATAAACAGGCCGGCGTTAAACGGCAGGAAACAGCGGTCGCTCACCACGCTGAGCATGATCTGCGAGCCCTGCATCACATTCACATTGTTGCCGATAACGCTGTTGGCGATCACAACCCCCGGCCCGATATAGACATCATCGCCGATAATCGTTGGCCCGTGGATGATTGCGGTCGGGTCTATCGAGCAACGCTTACCCACCTTCACCAGGCTGCGCGAGGCGAGGAAGTGGTTGCGCCACGGCTCTTCCAGTGGGTTGATCTTCTCACCGAACGCCCGCAGCGAGAAGGCCAGTTTGCTGGGAAAGAGTTCCCAGTCCTCCTTAGTCCAGTGAAAGATGTTGAGCAGCCGCGACTTCTCCATCCGTGCGTCCTGCTCAGCCGCATGCGAGAAGACCCCCATAAGCACATTAGCCATCAGCACGTGCATCCAGCTTTCGATGGAGAGGAATGCGCGAATGGGGATCTGGTAGGTCAGATCGCCCTTGTTGACCGCCATATAGCTAGGAATATGGTAGTAGCCCATCTCGCGGCTGATCGTATCGACCACAATCGGGACGGGTTCGCTGCGAGGCCCCGCAGGATAGTAGTAAATGTCGGCGACGTGGACGGCACCACGCTGCTCCTTACCATCATCAATGTAGGTAACATCATCGCGGCGGGTAATACCCGTGCAGAGTTGAAGGGCGTGGCGCTCAATGCTGGGATCACCGCGAACACCACGGGCCTCATCAGTGGCGCGGAAGGCGATCTGACAGGGCCGACCTGTGGCCTGCGCCCTTTTCATGAATGTGTCGATCAGCGCAGCATTGAAAAAGAGGTTATCACGATAAACGATAAGAGCTTCATCGCTTTGCTCAATATGTTCTGCGAGTTGATCGAGTGTATCAACCTCAGTCGTGTGTGAATAATAGGCTTTGAGCAAATCTCGTTGCGTAAGCCATAGATTCTTATTAAGAATCCGAAGGTCACGAGCAGGTTCGGCGAATGGCTCGATAAGTGTGTAGTCCCGAATGATGATCCGCCGCATTGCCGACCCCTTTCTACAAGCTACATAGTAGACGCTTTGCGCGTTCTTCCTTGTTGATTGATGCTACTACTATATACTGTAGATATGTGCAATCACAAGCATGAGAGATTACATTCGGATTACATGGGAAATGGCGAGATTATAGGGGGTTTATGCCAATTTTATTGTACACCCTGCCATTCTCTTCGTCAACGAAGGTACGTGTAGAGTTAGGGCATGAGCAAAGTCACCCTCCAGTCCTCACCCCCAGCCCCTCTCCCTCACGGGGAGAGGGGGCTGGGGGGTGAGGGCTGCCCGGCGATCATACGACTTTGCACATGCCCTGCGTGTAGAGTAGATGTGGCCCTACAGCGTCGGGTAGGCGGCAAGGCCGACGCTGATCGCGGACAGAGCATCGGTGGTGATGGTTGTGCGCAGGGTGTCCAGGGCGGCGCGGAGGCTAGCCACCTGGCCGGACGAGGGCGACTGCGGGGTCAGGCCGAGCATCGCCTGGACAATGGCGGCGTAGGGCCGCGCCAGATCCTGCGGGCTGAGGGGTGTACTCATCGTCGGCAGGTCGGCCTCGATCTGGCGGCGTGCGCCGGGCCAGTCCACGACGCCCGGCAGTTCGGCGGCGAGGGCGAGGAGCCGTTGGCAGCGCTCGATAGCCGCTCGCCGCAGTTCGGCCTCTGGTGGCTCCTGCGGCGGGGGGGAGGACGCAGGTGAGGGAATAGACGGTGCCTCGGCAGGGGGCGCTTCAGTGCCGCCGACCATCCCAATCAGCCGGTCGAGCCCGGCGTTCAGCAGCGACTCGATCTCGCGGGCGTAGCTCACCCAGGCTCCCACCTGCATACGGAAGGGGTCAGGAATATCGCGCTGACGACCGGCCAGTGCGCCCAGGCTGATAATGGTGGCCTGGGGGTAACGACCCTTGAGGACACGGGCGATGCCGCTGTCGATGGCCAGGAGTACCCGCGCTGTATCGACCATCTCGTCGCTGAGCGAGCGAGCCTGGTGCTGGCTAATGTCGAGGTTAAGGATCGCCATCGCGTCACGGGCCTCAACCTCGGCTGGGTCTTCGTCGTGGCCGACGACACCAGCCGAGGCAACAATCCATGTAATGTCGCGACGGTGTAACAGCCGACGTAGCAGGACGGTGGCCATCGGCGCACGACCCGTGTCGGCTGCTCCAATTATCAGAATCATGGTTTGCTCGGTACTCGTCGCTTTAGATATATAGCAATCCTCTTGGATTCGTGAAGAGGAGTCAAGGCTTCAGCCGGCTAAAGCACTCCTCTTCACAACCGGAATGGGACTGCTATATCCTGTCGTGGTAGATGTCCACTATGGTTCGGTGCCGCCAGCGGCGTATGCAACTAACCCTCACCACGGATGAAAAACGTCTGCGCACCGTCGTACGATGAATACACCGTTCCGCCAAAACCCCGCGAGTAGCTCGGATTCTGTGCGCAGTAGGTGAGGAGTCCGATGCGTCCGGGATCGGCCTGCGGGTTGCGTGGTGGCAGTAATGTCACACTCAACGAACTCCAGCAGGCAGGCCCAAGATTGCCAGTGTACCGAAGTTCACGGGTCTGTCCGCCATCCAGTGAGCGGTAGATCCGGTAGACGGCTGTATCCTGGACATGCATGGGCGGTTCGGTGAATTGCACATCCATCTCCACGGTGTAGATCACCATGGGATCCTGGGTCGCCACCATCCGGGTTCCATCGGTGGGAGCATAGTCAAACTCTCGCTTGGAGTCAGGGTTAGTTAGCCAGTCGTAGGTGTGCGCGCCGACATTGCCCATCTCAACCTGGAAGGCCGGTGGGTTGGCCGGATTGTAGGTCAGGACGCGCCGCTCGAATACCTGGAAGAGGATCGGGCGCAACACCCCGCCCACCTGTGCGCGCACCCACACCGCCGGTGTCATCGGCATGCCAAAAACATACAGCGGATCGTAGATGCGCCCGGAGACGCGGCGATCATCCCGCAGGGTTGGCCCCTGCTGGTTCATAAAATCCACAAAAGCCTGCGGGACAAGGTGACCATTCAACCCCTCGCGCAGGATGGTCGCGGGGTCGGCGGCATAATCTGCAAAATGACTAATGTGTAGATTCGGATCGAGGATATCGGTGGCGGGCTGGTTCAGGTGATCGGGCCGGGGCTGACCGGGGCTCTCATAGAGCGGCTGGAGGTCGAGGTAGGTGGGAAAGCGGTTTGGATCGCCAATCGCGGTGATGTACGAGTCCTGCCACTGATTAGGAAAGGCGTCCAGGCCATGGCCTGTCCGCGCCAGCATCAGATCAATCGGCAGTCGCCCGCTCGTCACATACCAGAGATTCGCCGTATCGCCGGCAAGATCGAGGATCTCCATACGTCCCTTGTCGAAGTATTGCACCTGACGATCATGCCACTCGTAGGTCTCTGGTACAAAATAATGCTCGATCATCGCGTGCGTGATCGGGACTGGCCCCCACGTCCACGAGCGACTGGCCGCGCCGTTGGCGACTAATTGGTCGTACTGGTTCCAGCGCTGCTGAAAGATGACGGTAGGATCGGGGGCAGCCGACACTACTGACGTGAGTACGACGGTGATCAGAATGATCACGAGGATGTGATACCGTGGACGCATGAATGTACTCCTCTGGGATATAATGGCACTGGATCTTCGCTCAGCGTGACAGTTTGTAGCGCGGGCTTCCCGCCTGCAGTGGTACTCCTGGCCGCCTGGAAGGCGACGCTACAGTCATGGCAAACTGTTACGCTGGTTTGAGCCATGACTAGTGCGTAAAATTCCTTATCTGACAGTCTATATCATGCAGGGGGAAGACGACAATGCAGATCATGACCAACAGTGGCGTGCGCCTAGTCCGCCGAACACTGGGATTCCTCGCCCTCGGAGTCGGTATCGCCGGGATACTCTTGCCGATCATCCCCGGCTGGCCAGGGTTTGTGGTGGCGATTGTCCTCCTCGGTCGGCGCGACCCGGCGCTGCGCCACATGCACGTGTTTGGTCGGCGCACCCTGCGCGCAATGCGCCGATCTCGCGTGCGCCAGATGCGCCGCCTCGGCCACTGGCTTTCCGCTCACTACGTGGGTATGCGCCGCAGCATTACGCCCCATCTCATTCAGGCTGAGAAGATGTTCGGGTAGCGGTTCCCCTGCTATAATGCCCCGCTATGCCCCATCGACTCTCACACATCGTCCTGCTCGTCCTCGTCCTGCTTGCGGGTTGTGCGCAGGTTGGTTTGTCCGACCCGGCCACGCCCACGGCCGGCCCCCACGGGATGGTCGAACCGTTCCTGCGAACCTGGCGTGACGCCGGGGGTGATTCGACCGTCGGCGCTCCGCTAGGTGGCCCGCGCTGGATCGACGACTACCAGGTGCAGTTCTTCGCGGGCCTCAGCATCACCGCCGTGGATGCGGGGCGCGCCGTGGCGACACCCCTGAGTACGGGTTGGCAGACGCGCTACCCCGCCGACCTCCTCGGCCTGCCGGTTGCGTCTCTGCGCGCCTCCATCGCCCTGGCCGATGACCACGACGCCGTGGCCCAGCCCCTGGCCCCGATCAGCGCAACCCTGCGACTGGAGGGCTACAGCGGCCCGGTTGAACTGCGGCTCTACGATAGCCAGATGCGCCCCGCTGGCGCTGTGCGCGTGCAGGTGGCCGACGGACGCGGCGTGGCCCGTTTCCTGCCTCACGGACGCCTTGGCTCACAATGGGCCATTGCCCTGGTTGATGGTCAGGTGGCCGGTGCGCGCAGCAAGCTCTTCACCCTCGACGCCACCACCGCCTTGGTCGCCAATGATCCGCAGATCAACGCGCTCTACCCGCGCATCCACGGCTTCATGGCCCAGGACGTCGTCAGCTACCCGTTGAACGGGCGCACCGTGCGCGGCTACCGCTCGCCGGATAACCCGCTGCTCTGGCTGCGCGACCACGTCTACCAGGGGCGGGCCTTCCGCTACTTCGAGACGGATGTGACCAGCCTGCTCGACGCCTTCCGCGACGCCCAGCGCCCCGATGGCAGCTTCCCCGATGTGATTGACGACCCCGCACGCTTCGTCACCGCCACCCGTAAGGAGGTTGAGGCCGACCTGGAGTTTCTCTTTGTCCAGGGCGTCCACGAGGCGTGGCAGGCCAGCGGCGACGACGCCTGGCTGGCAAAAAATATGGGCGCGATGCGCAGGGCGCTGCGCTACATCACCAGCGACCCACTGCGCTGGGACGCGACACGCGGCCTGGTGCGCCGACCCTACACCATTGACATGTGGGACTTCGCCTACGGGCCAACCGCCACCAGCCCCGACGGCAAACCGGCTCCGCGCCACTGGATTGCGCCCGATACAATCTGGGGCACCTTCCACGGCGACAACACCGGCCTGGCCCGCGCTCTGCACCTGATGGCTGCGATGGAACGCCAGGCTGGCGACCCGACCCTGGCCGACGGCTGGGATCAGCAGGGTGACGGGATCATGGCGCGGCTGAACGCCCTAAGTTGGAATGGCCGCTTTTTCACGCACTTTGTCCCTGAGGATGCGAGCGTCCAGACACCCGGCGTCGAAGCGAGCAACCAGCTTAGCCTCTCGAACGCCTACGCCCTCAACCGGGGCGTGCTCAGCGAGCAGCAAGGCGAGCTGATCGTCACACGCTACTTCAAGCGCCGCGATTTCAGCCGAGCCTTCGCCGAGTGGTACAGCATCGACCCGCCCTTCCCGGCGGGCAGCTACGGCATGGCCGGGGGCAAGGGCGAGAACCCTGGCGAGTACGTCAACGGCGGGATTATGCCGCTGGTAGGCGGCGAGTTGGCCCGTGGAGCCTTCCGCTACGGGGCCGAGGGATACGGCTTCGACATCCTGCGCCGCTACGCCAAGCTCACCGAACTGACTGGCGCGAGCTACCTCTGGTACTACCCTGATGGTCGTCCTGGTATCTCTAGCCCCGACACGATCAGCAGCGACGGCTGGGGCGCGGGGGCCATGCTGGCCGCCCTGTTCGAGGGGGCTGCCGGGGTGAGCGATAAGGATCACGGATTTCGCAACCTCATCCTCAGCCCGCGCTGGGCCGCCGATCCGGCCTTCCATATGGTGCGTGCCGTGGCCCGCTACGCCGCCTCCGATGGTTATGTGGCCTACACGTGGCAGCGTGAGGAGCGGGCCATCCGGCTCAGCCTTAGCAGCAGTTCCGAGGTGGCCTTTGTGCGCGTGCTACTTCCCGCCGATGCCCCCCAGGATGTACATATCAGCCTTGATGGTGTCGAGACAGCG
>CAIRFY010000376.1 GCA_903877945.1 uncultured Oscillochloris sp.
ACCCTCCGGCCCTCACCCCCTGCCCCTCTCCCTCACGGGGAGAGGGGAGATTCCGCACCAGGACGCATCCGACTCCCCCTCTCCCGCTCAGGGAGAGGGGGCTGGGGGGTGAGGGCTGCGCGGCAATCACACGACTTTGCACATGCCCTGATGAGGGAGATGAAAACTCGCAGTACCGCAATAAAGGAATGCGGTCAAGTTGAATAAAGCGAGATGCTTTGCGCCTTTGCGCCTTTGCGTCAAACCATACGCTCGTGTGACGCAAAGACGCAAAGACGCAAAGAGCGAGAAGTGTCGCGGACGGGGGTGGATGGCGCTACTCGTTCCGCAGAGCCTTGATCGGATCGAGCCGGGCGGCGCGCATGGCCGGGAAGAGGCCGAAGAAGATGCCGATACCGGCGGAGATCGAGGTGGACAGGACGACGGAGAAGAGGGAGACACTGGCACGCACGGTGGGGTCTTGCGAGAGCGCGTAGAGGACGGCGGTGCCGCCGAAGGAGAACAGGTAGCCCAGGCCGATCCCGAGGATGCCACCGGCCAGGCAGAGTACCACGGCTTCGATCAAGAACTGCCACATGATGTCGCGGCTGCGGGCACCCACGGCTTTGCGCAGGCCGATCTCCTTGGTGCGTTGGGCGACACTGACGAGCATAATGTTCATAATGCCGATGCCGCCCACCAGCAGCGAGATCCCGCCGATGGTACCTAGGAAGGCGCTAAACCCGGTGGTGATCTGCTTAAACTGCTCCGACGCCTGTTGTGGGTTTGTCACCGTGAAGTCGTTGCTCTGGTAGGTGAGCCGGTGTTCCTGGCGCAGCACCACCGTCACCTGACGGATGGCCGCGTCGATCTCGGCCACGCTGCGCGCCTTTACGGTCATGCTCGACACATCCACCCGTGGGCCGACCTCGCTGCGGAAGAGTCGGTCGCGTGCGGTGAGGTAGGGTACATAGACTTGCTCGCTTGGGCTGGAGAACTGGCCGACGGCCCCGGCGGCGGCGCTCTGCTTGGTGGTGCTGACGCCCACGACCTCGAACTGCACGCCATTGAGGCTGATCCGCCGCCCCACCGCGCTGTAGGTGTCGCCGAAGAGGGTTGTGGCTACGTTATTGCCGATCACGGCCACGCGGGCGCTGGTGTTCGCCTCGCCCGTATCGAAGTAACGCCCGGCACCCAGAGAGGTGTCGCCGATCTGGAAGAAGTTCGGCGTCACGCCCTTGACCCCAAAACGGTAGCGTTCGCCGCCCGCACTGACCGCGCCGCTGCGGTCGAGTTCCAGGGCTACGAACTCCACCGCTGGTGCCGCGCCCGGTCGCAGGATCGCCGCCGCATCTTCGGCCCGCAACTGCGGGCGCAGGGTCTCGTCGCTGTTTTGGCTATCTACCGACGGGTTGACATAAAATACGCCAATACCAATTTTGTTAAACTCGCGCTGAATAAAGAGCTGATAGCCGTCGCCAATTGCCAGCATCCCCACCACCGCACCCACACCGATGATAATGCCGAGCATCGTCAGCAGCGAACGCAGCTTGTGGGTGAGCATAGCCTGCCACGCCACGCGGAATGCCTCTAGGATGGACATATGACACCTTGCAGATTTTCGTTTTGAGACAAGGTTCGTGGCAGTGTTATAGTTTGTCGTCGGGCAGCCCTCACCCCCTGCCCCTCTCCCTCACGGGGTGAGGGCTGATCGGCGACAAACCGTAAAGTATCCGCAAACCATGTCATACCGCAAAAGTAACGCTGTGAGGTATCCTGTCATTATCGCGGCGCGGCGATGATCTCGACGGAGCGACCAAAAGCCTTCTTCATCAGCCCGGCGCGGCGGTTGGCGTCCCAGATCTCGACCGTGGAGTCGCCGTCGGCGTGGACAACAATGCGTAGCGGATCATCCGTAGGGTTGACGCGGATGGCGCGCACGACCTGGCTCTTGCTGCGCTCCAGGTATTCGGCGATGCGCAGGAGGGCGCTCAGGCGGGCAATGCGCAGCTCATCATCAGGCTGGAGGATCTGGGCGAACTCTGATAGGTCGGCCTGGCCTTTGCGGTGGTTGCGCACCAAGCTGGCCAGGATGACAATCTCGCGGTGCGAGAATCCGAGCAGGGTGGCATTGAATACGAGGTAGGCCGAGTGTTTATGGTGGTCGTAGTAGCCCACCTGCACGCCGATGTCGTGGATGAGGGCGGCGTAACCCAGCAGTTCGCGCTCCCAGGCACCGTAGAGGTGCAGCGGGGCAAGTTGGTCGAACAGCGATAGGCAGAGTTCGGCCACCCTGGCGCAGTGGTTCTGCTCGTAGTCGTGCAGGCGGGCCAAGCTCAGCACGCTGAACGCCCGCTGATCCGAGAAGATTGGCGGGTCGGTAGGGCTAAGGAAGTGTTGGTAGAAGAGACCCTCGCGGACACCCTGGCCGCTCACCAGCAGTTCACTAAACCCGCCCTGCTCCATCAACTGGTCAACAATCACCGCGCCCGCCAACGTGACATCGGCGCGGTCAGACTTGAGGCCGGGGATCGACTCGCGCTCGCGGCGGCTGCGCCCGGCCAGTTGCTCAACCATACCGCTGATCGTAGCGCGGGAGAGAACGTAGCCGTGGATGCGGTCGAGGGGATAGTTACGCTGCTTCTGGTCGATGCGCGTCAGGGTACGCAGGGTGCCACCCATACCGGCGAGCTGCAGCCCGGCTCCGGCGCGCACCCATGCCAGGTCGGCGAAGGCGCGGCGGGCGCCGTCGCGTAGGTTGCGCATGTCGCTCTTGCTGATCGGGTCAGACGTGACATAACGTTCGGTGAAGCGTAGCACGCCCGCCTGGGCCGAGAAGTTGCGCAGGAGCCGCCGGTTGCGCACGGCACAGACCTGGGTAGATCCGCCGCCGGTGTCGAAGACAAAACCGTCGCTGATCGCCAGGGCGTTGATCGTGCCGAGGTAGCCGAAGTACGCCTCCTCCTCGGCGCTGATGATGCGCAAGTCAAGGCTGGTGGCTCGGCGCAGGGCCTGCCAGAACGCCTCCTGATTTTTGGCCTCGCGGATGGCACTGGTGCCAACGGCGATGATCTGCTCAACCCCGGTGTTGCGGCAGAAACGCTCGAACATCGAGAGAGCCTCGACAGCGCGGTAGATAGGCCGAGCCTGGAGCGTGCGGCTGTCGCCCACGCCCTCGGCAAGGCGCACCGTCTCGCTGACCTCATCGGTGAGCCGGAAGCAGCGTCCCAGCTCGTAGCTCATCACGATCAGGCGCGTCGTGTTTGATCCCAGGTCGATAACACCAATTTTATGCATGTGCGTTGTGTGCTGGTGGATTCAATACGTCCTTGATCGTAGCAACCACGGTCTCCAGATCTTCGTAGGAGATCACCAGAGGCGGTAGCAGGCGTAGGACGGTGGGGCCGGCGGGCAGGGCCAAGACGCCGCGCTCCATCAAGGCGGTGAGGTAGGGCTGGACGCGATTCTTCAACTCCAGGCCGACGAGTAGGCCCAGGCCGCGCACCTCGCGCACGACAGGCAGCCTGAGGGCGGTGAGGCGCTCGATCAGCCATGCGCCTTTCTCGGCAGCCTGGTGCGCGATGTCGTCCTGGATGTAGGTACGCAGGGTGGCGCGGGCAGCAGCGCAGAGCAGCGGGTTTCCGCCGAAGGTGGTGCCGTGGGAGCCACCGGCTAGGGCACCGTGGCGAGCGTGGATCGCCACCGCGCCCATGGGTAGTCCGGCGGCGATGCTCTTAGCCAGAATGAGGATGTCGGGCACAACGCCGCTGTGCTCGCAGGCGAAGAGCTTTCCCGTGCGCCCGAATCCGGTCTGCACCTCGTCGAGCAGCAGCAGGGCACCGCGCTCATCGCAGATACGGCGGGCGGCCTCTAGGTAGCCCGTTGGAGCCGGGCGCACGCCGCCCTCGCCCTGCACCGGCTCCAGCAGCACCGCCGCCGTCTGCGCGCCTACCGCCTCAGCCAGATCCTCCGCGTCGCCGTAGGGCACGTGAGCGAACTCGGGCACCAGGGGCAGGAAGGGCTCGCGGTACTTGGGTTCCCAGGTAGCGCTGAGTGCGCCCATCGTGCGCCCGTGAAAGGCGCGCTTAGCGGCGATGATCTGCGTGCGCCCGCTGAGCATGCGAGCGAACTTGAGACCGGCCTCGACGGCCTCGGCCCCGCTGTTGCAAAGGAAGATCCGCGCCGGAAAGGGCAGGGCCGCCGCCAGTTCTTGGAGGTAGGCCGCTCGCTCGTCGTTGTAGAAAATCTCGGGGCAACTCATCAGCCGGGCGGCCTGGGCCTGCACAGCGGCCACCACCGTCGGGTGGCTGTGGCCGAGGTTCGCCGCGCCCTGACCGCCCACGCAGTCGATGAACACGCGCCCCTCGGCGTCATAGAGCCGGGCACCCTCGCCGCGCACAATGGCGACCTGACGCTTCGGGTAGAGTCCCGAGGTGAACTGCTGCTCCGCTGCGATGATGGTGTCGCTTGACATAATTACCTCTGGCAGAAAGTGACGCATGCGCGGCAAGTATACCATGAGGCACGAAAAAAACACCGATGGGCGCGCAGCCCCTTTGCTGCACGCCCATCGGTGGAAGGAGAGAGAAGTCGCTCGCCACGAGGACGAGCTAAAGTAATGATGAGAACTCTGCCGATGACCCATGCGTGTGCGCTGCGAAGATCGAGCTAAGGATCGAAAGAGTCTGCTCAGACGATGCCTTACGTTCGAGTGCGTAGGTAATGTCGGGGGACATTGGTACGACCCCATCGTGGATCATCAGCACCTGAATATTGGCGGCGTGTTCGCGGACGCGCCGGGCCAGATCCGCGCCGCTGCCCTCGGCACGGCGCATAAATGTCGCCTCGGTGATCAGCAGGCACACCTGGCGCTCCGTCACATAGCGCATGGCCTGGCTGACCGAAAAGGTAAGCAGCAGGTCGTAGTCCCAGCCGACGACGGTGCGCAGGTGTTGCTGCATATCAAACATCCATGCCGGATCGGCTCCAGCGAGGATAATGGTTGGATATTGCTGGCTGTCGCTCATGGATGGCTTCCTCAAGGTCAGCAAGTAGCGGATGTGTAGCATACGCCGAACAGTGTCGTTCGTCAAGATTCGTCCCCAGAGGCGCGCCGCCGGGCACGGTCACGGGCGACGCGCAGGCGCTCCATCGGGTCATCGGGTACAGCGGGCGGCGGCGTATTGATGGGCGAGGATACCGGGGTCGCAGGTGGCTCGGCAACGCCGCTGATCCGGGCGGCAGCGCGCCGCTTGGCGCTGGCGAGGCGCTCCATCGTCGGGTTGGCGGGGACAGCGGGGGCAGCGCGGGCGGCACGGCGGGTGGCCAGCCAGCCCCTAACGGTGCCGAAGTCGCTTCGGTGCAGCATCAGGCGGCGCAGCGCGATGTCGAGGGGCAGCAGCAACAGCGCCAACAGCAGCAGGGGCAGGCCGATCTCGCTCGCTGTCGTCACCCGCTCGTCCGGGTGGGCAAAAGCATCGGTGGCGGCGCTGATCATCTGCCCGCCGGTGAGGGCGGCGATTGACCTGAGTAGGGCCACGTTGCCCTGCGATGCGCGGTACTCCGAAGAGTAGGGCACCACTAGGGCGGTGGTTTCCTGGATGACGGGTCGGTTGCCCTGGGTGCCGCTGATCTGCACCAAGTAGGTGCCTGGCGCGGGGTTCTCGACGCGACCCTGGTAGCTGCCCGGCCCGATCTGGGTGAGCGGCAGCGCGATGGTTGGTCCGCCGCCGGTACCGCTGACCAGAGACGCGGTCACGTTCAGGTCGGGCGAGGCGAGGGCACCGGTGTCGAGGCGCATGGTCGTCTCGCCGCCCGCGATGGTCACGTCGGTACTGACATCCTGGCCACCGCGCACCGGCAGCACCGCATTGAGCATCTGCCCGGCGAAGCGCGGGAAGTCAGCCCACGTGAGCCAATCCTTCGCCCACGTGCCTTTGGTATCGCTCATCCACGCCGCGCTGTGGCCGAGTCCGTACTGCCAGGATGCCAGGAGCGGCTGTTTGTCATCGGTGGCCAGCACCATACGTGCGCGCTCTTTGAGGGTGCCGCCGTTAAATCCGTAGAGTGTGGGCGTGGCGCTGACTCCGGCAAGGATCGGGCTTGTGCCGACGACCACCGGCGTAAAGGGCCGCTCGATAATGTAGTTGCCGACGGCGGTGATCGTCTCCTGCACAAAAATCTGCGGCACCTCGGTCATATCCTGGGCCGCATAGTAGCGCCCACCGCCCTGATTGGCCAGTTGTTCCAGGTACGTGGCCGAGCCGCCGCCCGCTGCCACCACGCTCAGGGTAATGCCCTTGCTGCGCATGCTCAGGGCGATGTCAGTCTGGTCGCCGCCGCCGCTCCAGCCGTCGGTGAGCAGGATGGCGTGCTTGATCCGAGCGTCCACACCAGAGAGCATCTCCTCGGCCTTGATCAGTCCAGAGTGTACGTTGGTGATGCCGCTCGGCTGCATGCCCGAAATCGCGCTGATCACCGCGTCAACCGTGGCCCCCTGAGTGACGGGCAGAGTCTGGAACGCCTGACTGTCGAAACTGGCGATGCCGAGTTGGTCGTGCGGGCCGAGCAGGGCCGCCGCCTGGGCCACCGCCTCTTTAGCAATATCGACCTTGCGGATGCCACTGGTGCTCAGTTGGGCGCTGTTGCGGTCGGGACTGCTACAGTGGCAGGCGTCCATGCTACCGGATTTATCGATCACAAAGACCATGGCCAGGTCAGGGCGCTCCTCGCGGTTGCGTACATCCATATAGACCGGCATCGCCTCTTCCACCGGGGTGCGACCGTAGCCGCCCACGCCGTAGCTCTGGTCGCCGCCGATCATCAGCAGTCCCTTGCCGAGATCGCGCACGTAGGCGGGCAATGCGGCCATCGCGCCCACGGGCAGAGCGTGGGCGGGCGTGTTTACCAGGATCACCGCGTCGTAGACGCTGAGGCCAGCCAGGTCGGCGGGCATCGCCTCGGGTGAGAGCGGCTCGACGAGTACATTGGTGGCCTTCAGGGCGCTGACCAGGGCGGTGGACTCCTCGGGTCGGGGGGTGACGACCAGCACACGCGGCGGCCCCTGCACCTGGATGAGGGCAGACACCTCGTTGTTCTGCGCCCGCCCGTCGCGCTCGGGCTGCACCTGGACGCGGTAGCGCTGGAAGCCGGAGCCGCTCACCGGCACATCAAACGATGTAAGGTTCGCGCCGGGCGAGAGGTCGATCTGGCGCTCAGCGATCACCCCGCCGTCGTTGATCAGGCGCACGCTGGCCCGCTGGGCGATGGTACTCTCAATGGTGGCCTTGAGCTTGGCGATCTGACCGTCACGCACGCGGGACGGAGCCTCTAGCTGGGATACCAGAACCTCGGCATCGCTGCCGGGCAGGGCCAAGTTGACAATCGAGATCGGCACATTGCGGGCGGCGGCGATGCGTGCGGCCTCGGTGGCCTGTCCGCTATTCTCGGCCCCGTCAGAGAGCAGCACCAGGCGCTTCTCCGTGTCGGCGGGCAGCATCGCCACGCCGAGCTGAATGGCATCGGCGATGTTCGTGCGGGTGGCCACCGGCACCGAGCTCATCCGCCCAAGGCGGCGCTGGTCGCTGGGGGATCGCTCGACCAAGGCGTTACCACCGAAGACCACGATAGCCGCCCGGTCGCCCTCAGGCATCGCGGTGAGGGCGTCCTGGATAAATGTCTCGGCCTGGGTGCGCAGCGAGGGCGATAGCGAGTCGCTGCCGTCAAGCAGAAACACCGTGGTGAGCTGGTCAACCGGCAGAACGAGTTGGGCACCGGCGACGGCCAGCACGAGGGCCAGGCCGATCACACTGCGCAGGGCCAGACCGCCCCAGAAACGCCATGCGACCAAGCGACGCGGCCCCAGCAGGGCCGTCACCCAAATCAGCGCCAGCACGCCGAGGAGCCAGAGCATCTCGGGATAGATAAACGAGAGATGAGGCATAGGCACTGGCTCCCGGAGGAAATGCAAAATGCGAAATGCAAGATGCAAGATGCAAGATGCGAAACGGCACGGAGTCCGTGTCATTGTACCGAGTTGAACGGGTGACGGCAAGGTAGGGCCGAGTCATTCCAGGGCTGATGCAAAGTCGTGTGATCGCCGGGCAGCCCTCACCCCCCAGCCCCCTCTCCCCGTGAGGGAGAGGGGCAGGGGGTGAGGGGCCGGAGGGTGACTTTGCATCAGCCCTGCGAGTCATTCCAGGGGCTGGGGGTGAGAAGGCTAGATCGGCGCTGCACCCACTTATTCGAAGGGCGCTACCGAGACAGCGCCGGAAGAATCTTATTAAACGGGGCGGCAACCGTGGTCATACGGGCGCTTGCGCTAATCAGTGGGCGCAGCGGGTCGTTGCTGGCGATCAGGATCTCGACGCTGGCAGGCCACGGGTCGGCTTCGCTGACCCAGCTCAGTGTCACGGGCAGATCTACCTGCTGGCCGGGGGCAATGCTACCCGACGAGGGCGGCAGTGCGGCCCAGAACGTCGTTGCAGGCTGTGGGCGCAACTCGATGGTTTGTCCGCTGCTCACACTCAAGATGGTGCCGCAGCCGAGGGATTGGAATTGTGTCGTACTCTGCTGTACCCCCGCGCTCGGCGTCAGGATCAATGGGAGCGCGCCTATCTGTTTGTAGTTCATGCTCACTCTGCCGTCGGGCATCAGCAGAGCCTGGAAACTCAGGCGATAGGTTGTCGTGCCAAAGAGCGGTACATCCTCCCAACTGATCAGGAATCCGCTAGAGGTGGCGGCATAGCTCACCCGTGCCCCTATCTGTGAGGGGTCAAGATCGAGATGCAGCGGGATCAGAGTCTCGTTCGGCGACTCACTAATTGGCAGGCAGCCGGACGCATAGCCTGTGGGTGTTATGCCCAGCGGGCTGAAGCTGATGGTTCCGTTTGCGCCGATAATGACGCTCGTGTAGATCTGATCAAAAAAATGGAAATTGAACCCGATGTTAATCGGGGTGCTGAAATCGTCGTCGCCTAATGTGATGGTCGTCGCACTGCTCGGCGGATTGATCCAGGTTGCCGTCGGGCCATCGGGCTGGTCGCTACGCCAGGTTCCGTACCAGGCCACGGGCATAGTCGCACTGTAGTCAATTGCCTTGGTGCCGTCATTATGCAAGGTGATCGCGAGATTCGCCAACTGTCCGATGGACACCGTGCTTGTGAGCAGATCCGTGTTGAATGTCAGATGCGGTGTGTCGGGGTTGAGGGTAAAGTTGAGGGTTGCGCTCTCGCTGGTTCCCAGGGCCATACGGGCGATTTTGGGCGCGTAGGAGGAGGAATTGGCTGTGAGGGTATAGCTTATGGCTGACGATGGTAGCACAAGTTGGTAGGCTCCGCTCGCATCGGTGTTCACAGTGGCCCCGTCGGTGACGGCCACGGTCGCCGCCAGAGGGGTGCCGTCACTGGCGCGAGTCACCTTCCCGCTCACCGTGGCGTAGTTCGGGTCAGCCGGAACGGTCAGCGTCAGCGGGATTATCAGCGGGGTCTGACTCAGATCGGCGTTGTGAACGAGGACGCGTGCCTGATAGGTGCCTGGGCTCGGAATATTCCGCGTATCCACGGTGATGATGAGGCTGGCGCTTGCTCCCGCCTTGATCACGCTCATCCCTGTGGCGGGCAGGCTGAGCCAGGGAACATCGACGCTGGCCTGGGCCACAGCGGAGTAGACGTTAAGACGTCCGTATCCATAGATGTTATTTGGCGTACTGGTGGCGTGGCAGAGGTTGTACACCGAGGGGTCGTCGAATTGCGAGTCCGCGCCGATTGGACTGGCGCTCGTCGTGAGAATCGCGTAGGTGCGGTCATAGTCGCCGATCAGGCTCGGGTTCGCCGACCAGATCAAGGCCACACTTCCCGCCACATGGGGCGTTGCCATCGAGGTGCCGCTCAGGGTGAGGTAGGAGGGCTGGATGCTACCGCTACCGGGTGCGGTCGAGACGATCACGCTACCAGGGGCGCTGATGTCAGGCTTCAGGCGACCATCCGCACTTGGACCAATGTCGCTGTAATACGCGATCTTATCGGCGCTGTCGAGCGATCCCACGCCCACGACCTGGGCATAGTCAGCAGGCGAACGGATGGTGCTACATCTGTAGGAGACTCTGCCATTACCTGCGGCGAAGACAGGGAAGATCCCTGATGCCCGCCATGCCGTCACGAAGCTGGCGTACCAGTTATTACTGCCATCGCTAGCCGACCACGAATTATTAATGACGTGTGGACGCAGGTCGGGGCGCGGATTCTGGCCCGTCAGGTCGGTTGGGGCAAGCATCCACTGGGCAGCCTGGATCAGCGCTGTGTCAGTACATGCGCTGCTATCGCATGCCCGTGCGGCGATCCAGCGTGCGCCTGGGGCGACGCCTACGGCTGGCTCGTTCGCGCTCGCCCCGCTGCTCGCCACCATTGTGCCCATCGTGTGCGTGCCGTGGTAGCCCGAGTCGCTTGGGAAGACGCTGTTGATATTGTTAGGGTTGTACCAATTGTAGTTATGGTCGAAGACTCCGCCACCTTTATTGCCTCGGTACTGATTCACCAGGGCCGGGTGCGTGTATTCCACACCACTGTCGATGCTGGCTACGGTGATGCCCGCGCCGCGAACCCCAAAGTTATTCCACACGCGGTCTGCACCGATACGCTCAATGTTCCAGCACACGTTCACCGCATTGGGAATGCAGTCGCTGACCTGATCGAGGGTCGCACCGCTGGGCGTCTCCGGGCCGAGGGTCATCAGATGATTGGCCCGCAGCATCGCCACATCCGAGCGCCCAGCCAGAGCCGCTACATCGGCGGCAGTGCCGCGTACCGCCAGGGCGTTCACGATCCACAGCGGCGTATAGCTCACACCTCGGCCATCAAGGAAGGATCGCAGCCCAACCTGACTACGCATCGCGTGATCGTGCAGAGTCTGGTACACGTATTGGCCGCGCTGATTCCAGTCGCTGATCGTGTAGGCCGCACGAAGATCTGCCTGATCCGCGAGGAAGACCAAAAAATCTGTGGGGGCGTTGGGTGACGCAGTGATGGTGGCGCTCAACTGCGGATCGACCCGCTGGGCCTGCACCGGCAGCGCCACGGAGGCCAGGTCGGCGGGCAGGGCGGCCCGGAGTGCCGCCGTCGGGCTGATTGGCAGTGCCTCATACAGGTGAGGCGTCACGTCCGCCCCGCCCGTGTTCTGGATGGTCAGCGTGATTTGCGTCGTTGTGCCGAGGGCCGCGTTTGTAACGACGGATGCCGGGTTGCTCGTGAGTGCGGAGTTCGATTGGGCGATGGCGACCTGATGGATTGTTGGGACGACGGTGCCGACCACCAGGGTTGTGATCAGCGCCAGAACCATAGCGGCGGTACGCAGATAGAGCGTCATATCCTGTCCTAAGCCACGTGGGTTGTAGGAATCAAAGGTACAGCGTGGCTCAGGTAGCGTATCAGTCCGCATAAACTATGTCAACTCGGCCCTCACCCCCCACAGGGCATGTGCAAAGTCGTGTGGTCGCCGGGCAGCCCTCACCCCCCAGCCCCCTCTCCCCGTGAGGGAGAGGGGGCTGGGGTGAGGGACTTTGACGTAACCCTAGCCATTGGACGAGGAGACGAGCATGTGTTCGTATCTCCTCCTCGTGTTACGCATCACAGCCCGCTATCCCGCATACGATCAAGCAGCCGGTCGAGCTCTGCGAGGGTGTGCGCGAGACCGGCGGGGGTGCGGCTCAGGGCACCGTCGCCGATCATCACCGATCTTACCGCGTCGGCATCGTCGCCAACTGTGCGTAGGTCAGCCAAATTCTGGCGGAGCCGCTGGTCGCTGATGGCAATGCCGTGGCGACCGAGGAGTTCATGGTAGCGTGAGAAGTGATGCTGGAGGTGGCCTGCCACTGTCTCAAAGGCGTGACGGGCGATGTCCATGCGCGTGTGGTAGTGCATCGCGTTACCGTGGAACATCACAGCGTCGTCGCGGCTCGGCTCGATCAAGATTATATCGACATGCGGGTGGCGGCGTCGGATCTGCTTGATGTGGTAGTGCAGACCGGCGTGGATAAACGTGCGGAAGATCTGGCTGCCAATCAGCGGTATCCCCTCATCGCTGATCGCGTGGCCTGATGTATGGTGACGGTTATCGAAAGGCACCATCGGGTTAATACAGACGATCAGCTCGGTGCCGCCTTCGATTGCCACATCCAGGCTCGCGGTGCCACGGATCCCGCCGTCGATATAGTCGCGTTCGCCGATCCGCACCGGTCGGTAGAAGAGCGGGATCGCTGCCGACGCACTTACCGCCTGCGAGATCGGCACATGGGCCAGGTGGCCATGCCCAAAGATCGCCCGCTCGCCGGTGTCCAGGTCGGTAGCGATGACCGCCAGCTCGCGGCTAAGGTCGGTAAAATGGTTGGAGCGACCGGGTTGTTCCAGCGCGGTTCGCAAGAATCTTTCCAGCGCGCCGCTATCATAAATACCGTTGGGCAGACTGGGAGCCAGCAGTTCGGCGAGATCGAGCAGGGTCGCACCTTCACCGGTAGCAATACGGTTGACGAGGGCGGTGAGGGCGTCGGGCAGGTGACGTAGGCGGTCAAGGGCGGCGGGGATGTTGATCGAGAAGAGGTGATGTGGCTCAAGCTGGTCAATCCCGAGGACAGAGCTATCGAGGACGGAGAGCAGCGTGCGCGGTGAGATATTGTTGGCCAGGCAGGAGGCGATCAGACCACCGGCGCTAGTGCCGACGTAGCTGTCGAACTCGTTGACCGAGTGTTGTTCGAGGATCTGATCGATTGCGCAGAGGGCACCGATCTCATAGGCCGCACCGGTGACCCCGCCGCCCGCAAGGACGAGAGCCGATTTGCTACGTTGCATGGGAGCCCCCGTTAGAAGTGATGAATGATGCATGGTGCGTGCGGAACATTCAGCATGCACTATGGGTCATTGTTTCTTAAGAATCTGTTCGATAATCGAGGCTAGCGCATCAACCTGCGAGTTCAGCCGAGCGACATCGTTGCGGCTGGGCACATCGACTTGTGGATCGGCCATGCGCGTCTTCGCGCTCTCCGCGAACTCACTGCTCAGCAGCAGTTGCCGCCAGCGGATCGCATCATCCGTGCTGATCTTCTGGTCGCCGACCAACGAATCAATACGGCGTCCGATCTCAATTTCGATCAGGTACGTACCACCAAGCGAGTCAAAGAGCGTGCGACGCAGGTTGGACAGCGTATCGCCGCCAAACTGGATCATCCCGGTGAGCAGCATCGTGGGCAACTGAGGGGCGCTCCGACCACGCGCCTGGAGTACCACCTGAGCCAGGATGCTCGCTGTAATATCATCGCCCGTCTCATTATCGAGAATACGTACCGCATCACCGTCCTGCACCAGTCGCGCAATACCGTCCAGGGTGATGTACTGCTTCCGGTTGGTGTGGTAGAGCTTACGGTTGGCGTACTTTTTGATCAGGTGCATACGCCCTCGATAGAAATGTAGGATTGATTGGTTCGATCAGCAAGACGACCATGACACAAAAACGCACGGGGGCGGCGACACTGCCCCCGCGCCCTCTCCGAGCTGTGAGAGGCTACCCTTCAATCGTCGTATCAGACCCCTTGAGGGCCACCTTGCCCTTTGCCGGGGTCTCCTGGATGCGCCGTAGCTCCTCGACACGGACAGCGAGGTGGGCGATCTTCGCGCTCAATTCATCGATGTCACGCTTGGATGGGATATTCATCCGGTTCAGGAACTGCTCCAGGCTCGTCTCCACCTGGGTGCTGATGGTGGCAACCCCACTCTGGATCGGGCTGATCTGGGGCTGCGCCGTCTTACGGATGCGCTCCACAGTCTCATCGATCAGATGCGAGGCGTCCTTCTGGGCCAGTTCTCCCCGCTCCACCAGCCGGTTGATGAACTCCTCGGCCTCGTCGCGGCTCAGGGCAAGGGCTCCCACGCCGGCGAGCATGAGCTTGCGCACGACCTCAACCATCTGGGTGCTGCCGTTCGGTGTCAGGGGTGGCTCTTCGACCTGGCGGACGTTGACTTCGATCTCGATCTCTTCAACATTCATGGTTCTTGCTGCTACTTTCTACGTACCCGAAAGTACGCGCTAGAAGTTCCTGCTTCATCCCAGCATGCCACACTTAAGGATGGTCTTACCGCCAGTCCACAGGCTAGGTTTACGTCTCGACGTAGAGCTACAACCGAGACGACCAGTGAGACACTGGTACGCCTTTCCCCCATGCGTTGCGTCCCGCGTAGGTGGTCCCCTCTTGGTTATCGAGTGACCTTCCTACGTGATCACGTGAGGCAGTATAACATACTCGGACGCTTGTAAGTACCTACATAACGCAGTGCGTTATGTAGAAGTATAACGCATATGACGCAGCGTGTCAAGACAGACAGATGATTCTGCCAGGGCATGTGCAAAGTCGTGTGATCGCCGAGCAGCCCGCCCCCCCCCGCCCCCACGCCCGGAGCGGGAGAGGGGGAGTCGAAGGCATCCTGCTGCGGAATCTCCCCTCTCCCCGTGAGGGAGAGGGGCAGGGGGTGAGGGCCGGAGGGTGACTTTGCACATGCCCTGCTGATTCCGCCGAAGGTGATCTAACGAAACTCGT
>CAIRFY010000377.1 GCA_903877945.1 uncultured Oscillochloris sp.
GCATTGTCCCCCCCCGCTTGCGGGGGGGAACCAACCAATGCATTGTCCCCCCCCGCTTGCGGGGGGGACCCAACCAATGCATTGTCCCCCCCCGCTTGCGGGGGGGCTAGGGGGGGTGATTCAAACTACAACTGTAGTATTAGTGACAATACCTTTCACATAAGGCCATGCCGCGCCATCCACGAATAGGACGCGAATATACGAATAGCGCCGTGCAGAGCCTTATTCGCGTATTCGTGACCTCTTCGTGGACGGCATCGTGAAAGATGTGGGTAAAGATATGCGCTCAGGGAGAGGGGGGCTGGGGGGGTGAGGGCTGAACGGCGATTACACAACTTTGCATCAACCTAGTCACTACCTACACCCGGTTGCGTGAGCGACGGGCACCGAGTATACTGGCAAGCCGAGAGCGTGATTTGAATCGCGAAAGATACAAATGTAGTATGAAACTTGCAATCATAGGGCTGGCGAATAGCGGTAAGACGACCGTCTTTAACGCGCTGACTCGTGGCACGGCAGAGACGGCGGCGTACTCGTCGGGGCAGATGGAGCCGAACCTGGCGATGGTGAAGGTGCCAGACCGGCGGCTTGAGGTGCTGACGCAAATGTTTAAGCCGCGTAAGATCACCTACGCCGATGTGCAGTATGTTGATGTGGCCGGGATTAGCGGCGGCGGGAACGAGGGCGGCGGGTTACCCCCGGCTCTGCTGAACTACCTTGGCACCGCTGACGCGCTGGTGCATGTGGTGCGCGCTTTTGACGACTCGACGGTGCCCCACCCCAATGGCTCGATAGATGTCGTCCGCGACATCGCGGCGGTCGATCTGGAACTGATCTTCTCGGATCTCGCGATCATTGAGAAGCGGCTGACCCGGCTGAACGCCGAGATTACCAAGATGGCGACGAAGGATAAGGAACTGCGGGTCGCTGAGCGCGATCTGCTGCTGCGCCTCCAGGCATCTCTTGAGGGTGAGACGCCGATCCGCAACGTGGAGATGAGTGAGGATGAGGAGCGCATGATCCGTGGCTACCAGTTCCTTACCGCCAAGCCCATGCTGCTGGCGCTGAATGTGGGCGAGGCGGCGATCAGTGCGCCGCCCACGGTGAGTTATCCCTTCCGCAACAGCGCCGTGGTGGCCCTCTGCGGGAAGATCGAGGCCGAGTTGTCCCAACTCGATGACGCCGATACGGCCTCGTTCATGGCCGACCTCGGCATTAGCGCGCCCGCCCGCGATGTGGTAATCCAGCGATCCTACGACCTGCTGGGCCTGGTGAGCTTTCTCACCGCCGGTGAGGACGAGGTGCGGGCCTGGCCGATCCGCCGCAATACGCCCGCTGTCGAGGCTGCCGGGACGATCCACTCCGATATTCAGAAGGGCTTTATCCGCGCCGAAACGGTGGCCTATGACGATTTGATCAGCGCCGGTAGTATGAACGACGCGAAGAAGGCGGGCACCGTGCGGCTGGAGGGCAAAACCTATATCGTTCAGGACGGGGATATTTGCCACTTTCGGTTTAATAAGTAGCAGGGCAGCAGCGTCGCGCTGTGATATTGTCACGCTGAGCGAAGCGAAGCGTCCCGGCGATGATGATGCACGCCGGGAC
>CAIRFY010000378.1 GCA_903877945.1 uncultured Oscillochloris sp.
CTCACGTCTTCGCGTCCCCGCCAAACTGTAAAGCTGGATTGAACCATCCCTTAGGCATGTTTCAAAATGGGTACATTCAGCTTTACAGTCTTGCGATGAGGCGATGAGGCGATACGGAGCGCCTCACCGCGTCATCGTTTCGTCGCTGAATTGTCACGCTGGTTTGAACCATGTCTTAGGGTTTTGTTGCGGGCGACCACCTGATCACCGCTGCGTGCGTCGGCTGATTGTGCGGGGCTAGCCACCCGTCGTCCCTGGATGTCAGCAGCGCTGTGGCGGCGGCGACGATGCGTGCATCGCGGGCCGGGTTCGGCGTCAGCCGCAGGCGGTAGCGAATCTCCTCCACTGCATCGTCCATGGTGCTGAAGCGAAACGACCCTGGAATGGATACCAGTTCCATGCCCGCGTAGATGCCGAGTTGGTGTAGGCATGCGAGCGCCTCCAGGGCGGCTGGCAGCGGTAGCCTGGGTTCGCCGTGGACGTACTCCCAAAACGCCGAGAGGGCGTACCCAGGGTGGTGGAGTCCAAGGTAGAGGTGGCACGAGCGCCGCGCCGCACCGTCCATCGCCGCGAAGAATGGCCCGACCTCCGCCACCCCATAGACCACATGTGCCGAGATTGCCACGTCGCCGATGATCGGTTGGGTTGGCGGCCAGTGGTCGGCCCTCACGGTTACGTTCTGTAAACCCGCATCCACGATCACGCGCTCCAACTCTACACGCATCGCCGCCGATGGTTCGATGGCGATCACCTCGCGTACGACCGCCGCCAGCGGCGGCAGGTAGCGCCCTGTGCCTGCACCAATGTCAAGGACGGTGTCGGTGGACCGCAAATGCGGCAACAGTGCGCGCATAAAGCTATCGGGCTGCGGCTGCCGCTGGCTCGCCGCCGCAAAACGGCCCGCCCGGCCCGCCCACGGGTCAGCGTGCTGGCCGAACGCTGGGTCAGTCGCCGCCTCACCCTGCGCCCGCTCGTCCGCGTACATCTGCCGCCAGATCGCGAGCCAGTCTTGTTTGCCTGCCCTCACGCCGCTCATGGTCGCTCCTTCAAAGAAAACGCCCCTCGTCGGTATGGTATAATCTACAAAGGTGTTTGAGTCAATAATACGATAGTCAGCGGCACGGTGTTTCTCTCGCGTGCGCTCCTCTCACGGTGAAAGCGCACGGCTTTCCGCGCCTAAAGGCAAGCATTTTATGAGTGAACTTGGTGCGCGGCTGCGCCTGGCGCGCGAGGGCCAGGGACTCTCGCTGGCCCAGGCGTCGGTCGACACCCGCATATTGCAGCAATCATTGATCGCACTTGAAGAGGGAGCCTATCAGCGGCTGCCCGGCGATGTCGTTATTCGGGGGTTCATCCGCAACTATGCCCAGTACCTTGGCGTGCCCGCCGATGAACTGATCGAGCTGTATCGTCGCGAACGTGGGGTTTCTGAAAAGATTCGTATCGTCCCCGCCACGAACCCACCTCCTAGCCGATCCTACGTCTTCCCCAGTTTCTTTGGCGTTTTCTTCGTCACCGTGGCCCTGGTGGGCATGGCCTATGTGTCGCTGAATGCCATGGGGCGGATTGGAAGTGGCGGCCCCTTCGGTGTGGTCGCAGTTGTGCCCGTTGCCACCATCCCACCACCCTCGCCCCTGCCTACATCGACGCCTGGCGCACTCCCTCAGATTGCCTCTGCGCCGACTGCGCGCCCCCTGGCGGTGCCAACCGTCGGATCGGGGTCGCAGCCTGCCGGCGGCGCGGCACCCACAGTGACTCAGACGGGCGGCGCGGCGCTCACCGTCACTCAGACGGCCACTGCGGCGGGTTCCATTGCGTTTGAGGTGCGGATCGCATCCCTGCGCGGCAATGAGAGTTCCTGGGTGCGCGTTCAGTCCGATGGTAACACCATCTACGAGGGTGTCATGATTTCTGGCCAGCGTCGCGTTTTTGATGCCCAGCGCCGCATTCTCATTCGCGCTGGTAACCCGCCCGCTGTCCTCGTCACGGTCAATGGCCTTGAGCAGGGTTCCCTCGGCGAGGTTTCCGGTCAGCCGGTTAACTGGTCATGGCCACAAAATTAGCGTCTTGTTCAACGAGGTCTGACGAAGTGGGTACGTTATCGTTCGGGGAGGGGGCGTCCCTCCCCGAACCTCTCCTTAATGAGAACTTATGGCAAGCGAAAATAGCTTCGATATTGTGTCCGACTTTGATCACCAGGAACTGGTGAACGCTGTTGATCAGGCTCAGCGCGATATTCAGACCCGCTTCGATCTGAAGGATACGAAGACGAGTCTGGCCCTGAGCAAGACGGAGTTGGTGATCGAAACAGATACAGAGATGACCCTCGTCAGTGTGCGCGATATTCTGGAGACGAAGGCTCTGCGCCGCAAACTCTCGCTTAAGATCTTTAGCTATGGCACCGCTCAGGATGTGACCGGCAGCCGGGTGCGCCAGGTGATTACCCTCCAGAAGGGTATCAATAGCGACCTCGCCAAGAAGATTGCGAAGCAGATCCGCGACCAGTTCCCCAAAATCCAGCCGCGCATCCAGGGTGAGACTCTGCGGGTGGTCAGCAAGAGCCGCGACGATCTTCAGGCGGTCATTGCCTTTATGCGTGAACACGAGGGTGAAGTCGAAGTTCCGCTCCAGTTTACGAACTTTCGCTAGACATGCTCCTCTGGACATTGAGCATTGGGAAATTTCTGGAAGCTCAATGCTCAGACAACGTCTCAGAAGGGCGCTCTTCGTATGACAGTCCTACGGAAATGCGATGAGGCGATGAGGCGAGGATAGCGTGTCCTCGCCTCATTGCCTTATCGCTCAACTGTGAAGCTGGTTTGAACCACGTCCTCATTATGAAATACCATATTGTCACCCTTGGTTGTCCGAAGAATGTCGTCGATAGCGAGGGCATGGATGGAATCCTTGCGGGCGAGGGCCATATTCACGTCGCCAGCACGATCGATGCCGATGTGATCATTGTCAATACGTGTAGTTTTATCGCCGCTGCCCGCGATGAGACTTTCGACGTGCTGTGTGATCTTGGCTCCGGCAAGCGCGAGGGCCAGCGCCTGATCGCCGCCGGTTGTATGGCCCAGAGCCACGCTGATCTCGTCTCTCGTGTGGCCGGAGTCGATGGTATCCTCAGCACCCAGCAATGGACACGTATCGGTGAACTCGTTGGTGAGCGCACGAGTACGAATGGGAGGCAGGTGCCGGTGATCGGCCTTGATCTGGTTGCCAAACCCCCTCAGCCCTCCTACGCCGACTGGCGCACCGCCCAGATCCGGCGCACGCGCAGCACGCCCTCGGCCTACCTGAAGATCTCCGATGGCTGTAACCTGCGCTGTGCCTTCTGCACCATCCCTACCTTCAAGGGGGATATGGCCTCCAAGTCGGTCGGTGCCATCCTCGCCGAGGCCCAGGA
>CAIRFY010000379.1 GCA_903877945.1 uncultured Oscillochloris sp.
CGAGAACCCACCTATTCCTGGGTCTCAGTGATAACATCGGCGGGCGGAGCGCTACTCTCACCGCCCTCCATCTGCTCTGCCATTGCCCTCAGTGCGCTAAAGAGCTCCACGTCCAGAATGACGCCGGTTGGGTAGCCCTTCTGTGTCACGATGATGGGCTGATGCTGCGCTCGCGAGCGCTTGATCAGCGCGGCCAGTGATGAGGCCGCTTTGGAGATGGGGACAACGCCTTGGTTAAGATCGACATCCAGCGTGTACTTTTTCAGATCGACCATGATGAGAGCCTCCCTTACTTCTAGGCGAACAGTACGCCTGCTTAGGAATGATGGGGTACGACGGCATCCGCCGTCCATGTGGCAAGAGACTGTTCCTTGTCTATGTGTGTGACAGTTGTAACAAAGAACTCAGGAACAACTCGGAGTATATCACAGTTCTAAAGCGTGCGATAGGCCGAAAGACTTGCCAGAAAAGGTACTATTTGCAACAGCGCCAGCGAAGCTGACAACTACTATCTTACCACTTTTTAACCTTTTTGGCTAGTCCCATCTCTACACAATCAGTGGCATTTCTCTAGCTAAAATGGGGTACTATATAATCGTATTTTTTAGAAACTTATTAGGAAAAATAAAACCGGCCCACCGTGGTGTGGTGAACCGGATGGACATATGAGACAGTCTCGTGGCAATCCAGATTGATCGCCCCGCACCATCAGCGACCGATCAGATCGCGCAGCGTCGCCAGCAGTTCGCTCAAGTTTCCGTTTTTAGGGACGTAGGCGCTGAAGCCCTGCGAAACAAACTCGCCCAAGTCTTGCTCGCTGCGGGCGGTATAGGCCACTACCGGACAGCGCACGCCGTGGGTGCGCAGGGTATGCAGGGTTGCGAGACCATCCATACCGGCCATGCTAATATCGAGAATGATCACATCCATAGTATTCAGATCGGCGAAGGCGAGGGCGTCGCTGCCGCTATTGACAGAGTACACCTCGTAGCGCCCAACGTGGTGGAGGACACGCCCGATCATTGATCGCGCTGTGTAGACATCATCAACCAGCAACACCTTCGTCATTTTTCATGCCCTTCGCCGATATCTCGTATTCTCCGCTGAGTGCCGACTGAACGTGCGGTAGTGTGAACGAGAAGACGCTCCCTTTGCCAAGCTCGCTCTCTACCCACATCCGCCCTCCGTGCAGCTCCACCAACCAGCGACAGATCGAGAGTCCAAGGCCCGTACCGGTATGTTGTTTAGCATCGTGGGACTCCACCTGCTCAAACTCATTGAAGACGCGGATCTGATCTGATCCGGCGATGCCAATCCCCGTGTCGCGCACCCAGAGGATCACGTCATGGTTTTCGACACGGGCACCCACAGCGATCTCGCCTAGACTGGTGAACTTACACGCATTCGAGACGAGGTTGAGCAGCACCTGACGCACGCGCACACTATCGGCCAGCACGCTCGGCAGCGAGTTCGGGTACTCACGGCGCAGGATCACGGGCCGGTCTCGCAACAAGCCAACCGCAGTACGCATAATCTCATCGAGCAGCGGCACCAGGGGCAAGGCAACCTTGTTCAGTTCCAGACGTCCTGCCTCAATCCTCGCGAGGTCGAGGATGTCATTGATCAGGCTGAGGAGGTGCTGGCCGCTCCGCCGGATCTCAGCGATGTCGGCGGTTATAAACTCAGAGATCGGCTCGCCTTCGTACATCTCCGGGTGATCGATCATCGCCGAGCTGAAGCCAATGATGATATTCAGCGGCGTGCGTAGCTCGTGGGACATCGTGGACATGAAACTGGCCTTGGAGCGGTAAGCTGCCTCCGCTTCGGCGTGGGCCGTCTCTAGGTCAAGGGTCGTCTTATAGAGTCGGTCATTGAGCTGATCCCGCTCTCGTAGGATGCGCTCAAGATCGGTCTGGGTTGCCCGCAATTGATGTTCGCGCCGCGCAGCCTTACCCGATGTCTCCAGCGCCCACCTGATCGTGCCGTGGACGGCATAGCCAGCGGCCCAGGTGATGGCTGCTGTGCCAAGGAGCAGCACGGCCATGCTCATGCCTACAGACAGGATAACAGACAAATCTGCGGGGGCTTGGCCAACCAGGCCGGGGAAGATCAGGAGGATCATCAGCTCGCCGATGGCGTAGCAGGCGACGACAAGCGGGGCGTCGGGGGAGATCAACACCCCGGCGGCGATCACACCCGTGACCGAGAGAAAGATCAGGGTGTTGTTGGCCACGCCAAAGGGGATGATGCTTAGGATCGGTAGCAGGGCCAGGGTGTACGAGGTAATGATCCCGGCGGGGCGCAGCCGCCCGCGCTGAAGGAGGAACCCGCTGACACAAACGCACCCGATCAGGGCGAGGGAAAGCAGGTAGGGCGACGCGCTGGCGTGCCACTGGACAATCAGGAGTATACCAATCGACATCGCGGCCAGGGCACTGACCACGGCAAGCAGCGGGGGCAGTACCTCGGCGGCAAGGTTCTCATCGGGAAGGGTGTTGATACGTTGCATGCAAACAGTACTCACGAGCGTGCGAATCGCTGATACGTACATAGTAGACGGCAGTATCAACGATGTCAATACGGCTACATTTAAGTTAGGTGAAACATAGCTATATTCCTGTCATCGCACTGTCAAGCACCCGCTGGAACGCATCCATGTCGGCCTTCATGTCACGCAGGCGGTCGGCCACCTGGCCACTCATCGAACTGGCGGACACGGCATCGGCGGTGCGCAGGCGGACGGTTTCAGCCAAGACGTTATCGAGGCTGGCGTCGATATTGGACAACTGGGCGTTAATCCGACCGACGTAGGTCTCCAGGTCGGTCGCATTACGCTGGCGATCTACCAGGGCACCACGGGTTTCCTGGAGCTGCTGAACGGTATAGGCGTCCCGTGTACGAGTGATCTGGGTATCAATACCGTTGATCTGTTCATAGAGTTGGCGCAAATTAGCGGTGGCAAGGTACTGCTCAATAATCTGGCCCTTGCTGGCCAGATCGTGGGCCTCGGTTACAAGTTCGCGGCTCTGGGCGACCACCGGGCGCAGGGCGGTGGCAAGCGGCCCCGGCGCAGCCTCCACCGAACGCTCGACCTCGCGCTGCGAGCGATCAATCTCAGCGACGATAGCCCGAAAGGTGGGACTGGTGAGCTTCGGCAAGGCGACCGGGCGCTGGGTGGTCAGGGCGAGGCTCGGATCGCGGGCGGCCAAAAACACCGCCATACTATACACGATCACCCCCAAAGGGAGGAGCCAGATCGTCACCGCCAGCCCGCCAAAGACCGACGCCAGCAGGACGATGATGTGTAGGGGCCGGGTTGCGGCAATAGAGAGGTTGTTCATAATGTTATCGTGGGGGTGCAGCAGCAGGCATAGGCCGCTGCTGCGCCCCACGGCATCGTTAAAAGTACCGGCTCAGGTTCTCGAAGATCTGGGCGATGTCGCCGGTGTCGCCGACGACGACGATGGTGCGCGAGAACTCGGCAATCGCATCGAGGATGGTGCGGTCGGCGTCGGCACCATAGGCGACCGGAAAGATGCTTACACCCGTCTCGTCGAAGCTGGTCTTGATCTGGTCGATGCTCAGACGGCTGGAATTGTCACCGCCGTCAGAGAGCAGCACAATAGCCTGGATGCGTTCCTCGCCGGTCTGCGGCAGACCAGCGAGGGACTGGCGGGCCATGTCGATTGCGTCGAAGACGGCGGTCTTACCCGTAGCGCGCATATCGCCGATGGCCTTCTGAAGCGGGATGCGGTTGTCGCTCAGCGGCGCGGGCGCGACGACCTGAGTGGCGCTATTGGAGAAGGTAATTAGACCGACGCGGTCGTCGGGCAGGATGCGCAAGAGGAAGCTCTCCATCCCGGCCTTAGTCGACTCCAGCTTATCGCCCTCCATCGAGCCAGAGACATCGACCACCAGCATAATATCGGCGCGCTTACGGTTGACCGCCCAGGAGTTCTTGACGGCAACGATCACATCAGACTTAGGCACCTCCAGGATGGTCTGCACGCCCTGGGTCTGCACACCATAGATCGGGCTGATCGGGTCGGCCAGCGGCACATTCACATTGGCCGGGCGAAAGCCATAGCTCATGGCCATGCGCTGGCTCTCGTCGGTCAGCAAGAAGTCGTAGAACACCTTGGCGGCCTGCTGCTCCTCGGCGCTGGCCGAGGCCATCACGATATAGGGGTCATCGTGCCAGAAGGTGCCCTCTTTGGGGTAGATCGCCACCAAAGGCGTGGTCGGCGGATCGACCTTGTTGAAGTCGATCAGGGTGATCTCCTCCATCGGGAAGGCCGAGATATAGCTCATGCCGAACTTTTTCATGTTCTGACTGAAGATCAAGGTATTGTAGCCATAGTGCTTGATGCCCTGACCGAGGTCGCGGACAAACTGCTGAGACTGGGCGCTCTGCACGTCGGCGGCGGTGAGCCCCTGTTGCTTGCCGGTCGCGGCGTAGAACTCGGCGATCAAGGTGCTGAGGGCACTGGTGCTGATTTCGGGGTCGGTATGGCCCCAGGAGAAGCGGCCCCACTCAGGGTGGCCGAATTTACCCCAACCCTGCGGATCCTTGATCAAGCCGAGCATATCGCTCCAGCCAATCGGCGTGTTTGGCCAGCCCAGAGCCTCGGCCATCGGCTTCCACATGCCGATCACCACCGGGGTGAGCACCAGGGGCTTGTTGGAGACGGCCACGCTCTGGTTGTTGCTCTCCTGCTTGAGAACCTCCAGCCAGGTGCTGGCCGAAGGGCTCCAGACCGTGGTCTGTAAGGTGCCATTCTTGATCTCGGTGCGTGCGGCCCCCGACGACTTGTTACTACCGGTGACAAAGATCGGCTTGTCGCCGGACTTCACCTTCTGGCTATTGAACGTAGCGATGCGCTCGGTGAGCCACTTTTCCTTCTCGGGGCTATAGGCGATACTGATGTTCAGGGCGTTCGCGGGTGTGCCGCCGCTGCTGCCGCCACCACCACCGGACGACCCACTGCCGCAGGCGGAGATCGCACTGACCAACATGGCCAGCAGGAGCAGGATGGAGAATCGTCGCATAGAAGCAATCCTTACTACAGAGAAGGGGTTTTGGGAGGGTTCCGCCCTCTCAAAAAAAACTAATCAGGCTTACTGGCTCGCCACCTTCCATGCGGCGATCAGCGCGGACGTCACCTCATTGGCAGGGATGCTCAGTTGGTTTGGGATGGTGACCTGAACCCCCTTGTCGGCGTAGTGTCGAAAGGGGCTGGCCGCGTCGCCGAGGTCGATCTGCACCTGCTGGCTGGCCGGACGAAATCCGTACTGCTGAATGGCGAGTTGCTGGATCTCGCGGGAGAGCAGGAAATCGCGGAACTGGATGGCCCCCTGGCGCTGATCGGACGTGACCCAGGGCGCATTGAGCAGTGCGTAGGGGTGTTCGCTCACAACAGTCGTCGGCGGGTAGAAGACGTGCAGGCCGCCGTTGCTACCGGCTGCTGGGCTGCTCATCGCCTCAATTGCCAGGTTCTCATAGACGGCGACGAAATCGTACTTACTTGGCCCGAAGCGGAGCATATCGGTCGTCAGGGTGCCGGTGCTCTCCTCGCCTTGGGGCACCGCACGCTCAATACCACGCAACCATTCTTGGAACGCGGGCGAACTGGCATTTTCTTCGGTCGTGTCGCCGTAGCCGTCGGCGAGGAGCAGCAAGGTCAGAAGGCCGCTGTTCGAGGTCTCGGGGTTGGTGTGGCCGAAATGCATACGACCACCCGACGCAGTGAGAGCTTTCTGAATAGTATTCCAGAAGTCACCGCTGGTGGTTGCCTGCTCAATCGGGGCGGCGCGATCCTTCCATGCCAGCAGCACCAGCGGGGTGATCACCAGCGACGCGGGAGCCTCGGCAGCGATGATCAAACCAGCCGTGGGACCCTTTGCGATCATCCACGCCGTGCGCAACTGATCAACCTGCATCATGCTGGCGGGACTGATCACCGTTGGCTGGTAGCTGCCCTGCACAATATCCGTGACCATCTCACGCGAGCCCTTGCCCTCAAGTACGATCTGGACAGATCGCCCGCCGATATGGGGGTTCGTAGCGGCGAAACGGGTAACGGCATTCTTCAGCCACTGCTCCTTCTCGGTGCTATAGGCAACCGTAACGACCACGGGCGCGCTGCCGGGGCCAATCGTGGCGAACTGGAAGGGTGCCCAGCCAAGGGGACCGACGAACAGCGTGATGAGCGTGATCAGCAGGGTCAGTAAAAGGTAGCCGCCAGAGAGCATCCGTGAGAGACGTAGCATGGGAGCCTCAACGCAATAGAACGGCGAGTGAAATAATTAAGCCGCTGACGCATGGATCGTGCCCTCCTCATCTGCCGCCGAGTTAGGCTCAATCATTTCGTTCACCGCAAGATGTTGGCAATCTTCATCGCCAACATCTTAGCATCTGGAAGCGTATCGCGCTATAGAGTACTGATGTGAACCAGGGCTGGTGCAAAGTCACCCTCCTGCCCTCACCCCCAGCCCCTCTCCCTCACAGGGAGAGGGGGCTGGGGGTGAGGCTGAGCGGCGACAAACTGTCAAGCTGGATTGAAATGTCCCTAAAGCGCCTGGACTCCCCTTTACAATTCCCAGAATCTCTGTTACCTGATACCTGTTCCCTAACCTTGTCTCAAGGTCTTTGTTTGTGAGGACAACCTAATGAACATCTCCCCTAACGATAACGAGCGCACTGCGGTCGCGGAATTGGCGCGCAGATACCACCTGAGCGATGGCGCGGTCGCGCACCTGCTCGACGCAATGCGGCGCGGCAACGGCAGCGCCGCTCAGTTCAACCACCCCGAGCTTGGCGGCATGGGCCAGTGGATGTCTGGCGGCATGCTGATGATCGGCGATTGGGGCAACCACGCGCTCAAGGCCACGGTCGCGCAGCTTTGCGCCGATCTTGCCCCGCTGGCGACCCAGGCGGCGGCGACGCTGAGCGGCGGCGGTTTCTCGGAGTTGCCCTACGCCGCCTGGTGGCCGACGGAGCTTGGCAGGCCCTCGGCCAGCGGCGCACAAAACGGCGTGCGCTACGCCTACTTCGCGGCGGCGCGGCGTTTGGCCCTGGCGTTCGCCGGGCGGGTGATGATCTACGACACCCTTGACCACCGGATCTCAGGCGTTGCCCAGCAACAGGGCGCAGCCAGCACCCTTAGCTTTCAGAGCCAGCGTGGTGTTGTGACACCAGGTCAGTTGCCACGTGTTGCGGAGTACGACCAATGACGCTATTCTCCCGAGGGACGGCGAGATGGTCTAGGATCTTCGTGTCACCCTGGAGCAATTCGCCGCCATTGCCGAGGATCTGAGTGACCGTGATGAGGTTCAGCCATGAAACGAATGATCCCCGCCATGATCGCCGTCCTGTTTGTCCTTTCCACCCTGGCTCTAGCCCCCGCATCATCGGCGGCATCGACGGCAATTCCCGGCGAGTTGCTCCTTCGTCTGCGACCGGGCGTGCAGGTCGCTCTACGCGGCGACACCCTTCAGATTGCAGGAGATACGTCGCGTGACCTCGATCTGCTGAACCGCCAGTTGAACGAGTTTGGGGCGAGGTCGGCGCAGATGATCGGGGCGGAAAGCAACACCTATCGGATTGTCATCCGCCAGGACGTGAATCCCGTTGTCGCCGCCGCCGCCCTGACGCGCTATCGCGCCGTGGTCTACGCCGAGCCAAACTACAGCCTGAGCGCCCGGCGCACCCCTAACGATAGCGTGATCGGCCAGCAGTGGGGGCTGCATAACGTGCAGGCGTTTGCGGGCTGGGACATCACTACCGGCGGGGAAATCATCGTCGCAGTGGTGGACACCGGCGTAGATCGGAATCACCCTGACCTGCGCGGCAAGGTGCTGCCGGGCTTTAATGCCGTGGTCGGTAATGGCGATACGAGTGACGATAACGGCCACGGCACGGCGGTATCCGGCCTGATCGCGGCGAACACGAATAACGGGAAGGGCATTGCGGGACTCTGCTGGGGCTGCAAGATCCTGCCCGTGAAGGTTCTCAACAGTCGCGGCGGCGGCGATGACGTGACGGTATCCACTGGCATCCGCTGGGCCGCCGATCATGGTGCGCGGATTATTAATATGAGCCTCGGCGGCAACAACAACAGCCAAACCCTGCACGACGCGGTGAACTACGCGGCGAGCAAGGGCGTGCTGCTGGTTGCGGCCACGGGCAACGATCACGAGACAGGCAACGCCACCAGTTACCCTGCCGCCTACGATAACGTCGTTGGCGTGGGCGCCACTGGCCCCGGCGATATCATCACCGGCTTCTCGAACACCGGCTCGTATGTGGACATCGCGGCCCCCGGCGTTGGTTTGTGGGCGACCCTGCCAGGCGGCGAGTACGGCCCGCCGAACGGCACCTCATTCTCTAGTCCCTACGTGGCTGGCGCGGCGGCCCTTGTCTTCACCCTGCGGCCTGACCTACCGGTTCAGGACATCGTCTGTATTCTGGAGGCCGGTGCCGATGATCAGGGGGCACCCGGTCGCGATGACGAGTACGGCTGGGGTCGCCTGAATGTGTTCAGGTCGCTGCAACTGGCCCAAACCTACGCGGGATGCCCGCTGAATGCGCCGACCCCCGCCCCGACCCCCGGCGGCGGCGGCGCACCACCGGCCTTCGCGCCGGTTCCCGCCGAGAGCATTGGCACCGACAAGACCTATTTCCCCGAGACCAGCCACAGCCTGGGCGGCGAGTTCCGCCGTTTCTGGGAGCGCCACGGCGGACTGGCGATCTTCGGCTTCCCGATCAGCGAAGAATTCGGTGAGACGAGCAGCGACGGGCAAACCTCCATTGTGCAGTACTTTGAGCGTCACCGCTTCGAGTACCACCCCGAAAATCCACCGCCCTACAACGTGCAACTCTCGCGCATTGGCGACAACATCCTGCGCGCCCAGGGCCGCGACTGGTTCACCTTCGCAAAGACCGGCCAGCAGCCCGGCTGCCTCTTCTTTGAGTCGACCGGCCAGTCGATTTGTGAGCCCTTCCTAAGCTACTGGCGCAGCCATGGCCTAGAGTTCGATGGTCGAAAGGGCAAGAGCCATGCCGAGAGTCTGGCCTTGTTCGGCCAGCCGCTCTCGCCGCCGCAGCGCGAGGAGCTAGAGCCGGGGGTCTTTGCGACCGTGCAGTGGTTCGAGCGCGCCCGTTTCGAGCAGCACGACACCGGGCCGGTGCTGCTCGGCCTGCTCGGCAACGATCTGGTGCGTGCGCGTGGCTGGAAGTGACTATGCTATAATCGCCCGGTTCTTACCCTTAGGTATGGTTCAAAATGGGCACATTCAGCGTGACCGTCTTGCGATGAGGCGATGAGGCGATGAGGCGATACGGAGCGCCTCACCGCGTCATCGTTTCGTCGCTGAATTGTTAAGCTGGTTTGAACCATGCCTTAGGCATGGTTCAAAATGAGCATATTCAGCGTGACAGTCTTGCGATGAGGCGATGAGGCGATGAGGCGATACGGAACG
>CAIRFY010000380.1 GCA_903877945.1 uncultured Oscillochloris sp.
CAAAATCCAAAATCCAAAATCCAAAATCCAAAATCCAAAATCCAAAATCCAAAATCCAAAATCCAAAATCCAAAATCCAAAATCCAAAATCCAAAATCCAAAATCACAAAAACGCAGATCGTTGAAAGAGATAGTCGCCTGCACGGCGCAGGCTGACCAGCCGTAGGCGCGGCGGGTCGTCGGGGTGAAAGCCAACGCCCTCAACCAAACTGGGACGTGGCGGGCGACCGGGGGGGCTACCGATCACGACGGGGCTAATGGTGAGGAAGGTTTCGTCAATCAGGCGGGCGGCGATCAGTGCGCCGTAGATCCGTGCGCCGCCCTCGCTGAGCAAGCTACGCACGCCATAGTTGGCCCGCAGGTCGGCCAGCAGCGCCGCCAGATTGACCGAGTCGCCGGGCGAGAGATGGTAGTCCAGGCCGGGGCGGGAGCCGAGGCGGGCGCGGGTGCGGGCGGCGCCTGCGGCGGTGGTCGCGATCAGCACCGGCTGCCGGTCGCCGCCGAGGGCGTGGGCATCGGCGGGCAGATCGCCGCTGGCGCTGACCACCACCAGTAGCGGGGCGGGCGTGCGGCCCTCGGCGGCGCGCAGTTCAGCGAAGAACGGTGCGTCGGAAGGAAAGACCTGGCCCGGCGTCCAGAAGTGGTGGCGTGCGACATGCAGGGTACCCGCCCCAGTGATCACAGCGTCGGCGCGGGCGCGGATCAGGGCCATGAGCCAGGTGTCGTGACGGCTATGGCGACTGACATCGCCGCCGCCCGAGCGACCAGGTTCATCGAAAGAGATCCGGCCATCGTGTGAGGCCACAAAGTTGGTGAAGACGTAGGGGCGATGGGCGGGGGCGGGGGGCAGGTGCCAGTTGCCGGCGTAGATTTCGCGGGCCGCATCAGGGAGGCCGGGGCCGACAGCGTCACCCTCATCAAAGAGTAGGTCGTAGACCGTGCCGGGGCCGACAGGTTGCATCGGGCGCACCCCTACAACGACGGCACCACCTCGCCGATCCGTGTCATCCCAGCAACAAGACGTTGGCCGGGGCCGATCAGCAGATGAGCGGCATCGCGCTGGATGAGCAGATCGGTGCGACATCCAAAGCGCACCGTGCCGAGGCGTGCGCCCGCCTCAACCGTGTCATCAGCCTGAGTCTTGCAGATAATTCTGCGCCCGAGGGGGCTGGCGATCTGGATGACCAAGATCGGCCCCCATGCCGTATCAATGCCGATGTAGACCCGCTGGTTGCGCTCAGCGGCCTGCGGGTCGTTCGCAGGGCGATACTCGCCGGACACGTGGGCGACATAGCGCACGGTGCCGCTTGCCGGGCTGCGGCAGACCGGCACGTCCAGAGGTGATACCGCCGTCACAATACGGATACAGTCGGTGTGCAAAAAACGGTGTTCGTAGACCTCATCGATCAGCAGGACGACACCATCGGTGGCAGCAAAGAGCCCCCTCGGGTCAGGCGGCGTCGTCCGATCAGGGTCGCGATAGAACGCAGCGGTGAGGGCAGTAAGGGCGAGGGGTAAGGGCGCAAAGCGCGGGCGCAAGCCGAGGGCGATCCCTGTCAGCCCGATCCCAATACTGAGCAGAGGCGTCGCCTCCGCATCGAATCCAGGGATCCGCGATCCGCGATCCCTTGCGGCGGTCTGCTCTGGTGTCGGTGCGGGTGTCTGCGGTTTCATGGGATGATTCTAGCATGGCTACGGACTATGTGCAACACGCGGGTTTGGGCAAAACCATCGCCACACCACCGGGTATGGTCGGGAGACGTGCCTCCCGAGCATACCCTAAGGCATGTTTCAAACCAGCGTGACAATTCAGCGACGAAACGATGACGCGGTGAGGCGCTCCTCCTCGCCTCCTCGCCTCCTCGCCTCACCGCCTCCTCGCCTCCTCGCCTCCTCGCCTCCTCGCCTCCTCGCCTCACCGCCTCCTCGCCTCCTCGCCTCCTCGC
>CAIRFY010000381.1 GCA_903877945.1 uncultured Oscillochloris sp.
CCTCGCCTCCTCGCCTCCTCGCCTCCTCGCCTCCTCGCCTCCTCGCCTCCTCGCCTCCTCGCCTCCTCGCCTCCTCGCCTCCTCGCCTCCTCGCCTCCTCGCTGAATTGTCAAGTTGGTTTGAAACATGCCTAAGGCATGTTTCAAACCAACTTGACAGTTTGGGCATCAGGCCACCAGCGATAGGACTGCGGGTGGCGGCTCAGGTGGCAGAGCGGACGCAGCAGATGTGGCTGGCCCGTAGCCCAAGGCAACGAGCCAATCAGCGGGTGCATCCGCCAGGCCACCGGCAGTCCGGCAACCATCTGGTCGGCGTCCCAGCCCAGCACCTCACGCCGCAGCCAGGCCCAGGCGATCAGCGCCAGGCCCGACCCGGCCCACGACCGCCTGCATGTCGGCATGCACCGCGTCCAGCGGCACCACAAACGTCAGCAGCGCGGGAGCCGCCAGACGCACATGGGTGTGCAGCCGCGTGAGTTCGGCTTGCACGCCGCTGGGTGCCGTCGCCTGGAGTTCGGCCAACAGCTCCACGGCGGTCTGCAGCTCAACCTGACGACACGGTTCATCCTGAATGCCCGTGCGGTCAAGCACCACCACCGCCAACCCATCGCGCAGCATGCTGCTCCAGGCGTGCAGTTCCGCGACTGTCCGGGTCAGGTGACCGATCTCGGCCTCGTGCGCGGCCACATCGGTTTTCGGCTTCCCGCCACGCGGTTTCTTGCCGACCGCGATCCGCACGGCCTGGCGGACGACCGTGGGCGTCCGCCCCTCCAGCCCTCACCCCCGGCCCCTCTCCCTCACGGGGAGAGGGGAGATTCCGCAGCAGGACGCATCCGACTACCCCTCTCCCGTTCAGGGAGAGGGGGCTGGGGGGTGAGGGCCGCGATTCTACGAGATCGGCGTATTCGGAGGGTGTTATCGCCGCGCCCGAACCAGACCGCGCAGGACGGCGACCATGTGATCGACCTCCTCGCAGGTGTTGTAGAAGGCCAGCGAGGGACGCACCGTTGCCTCTAGCCCGAAGCGGCGCAGGATGGGCTGTGCGCAGTGGTGCCCAGAGCGCACCGCGATGCCCTCCTCGTTGAGTGCCTTGCCTACTTCCTCGGTGCTATAGCCGGCCAACACGAAGGAGAGCACGCTGGCCTTCTCCTGCGCCGTGCCGATCATCCGTAGCCCCGGCACCGTCTGCATGCCATGTGTCGCATAGACGAGCAAGTTATGCTCGTAGCGCGCCACATTCTCAATGCCAATCCGCTCCAGATAGTCGAGCGCCGCGCCCAGGCCCACCGCGTCAGCGATGTTGCCGGTGCCCGCCTCAAAGCGGGTGGGTGCCTCGTGGTACAGGGTGCGCTCAAAGGTGACATCGGCGATCATGTTCCCGCCCCCCTGCCAGGGCGGCAGGCTGTTCAGCAGGTCTTTCTTCCCATACACCGCGCCGATGCCCGTCGGGCCAAAGATCTTGTGCCCCGAGAAGACAAAGAAGTCCGCGTCCAGCGCCTGCACATTCACCCGCATGTGCGAGACGGACTGCGCCCCATCTACCAGCACCCGCGCCCCGACGCTGTGCGCCATTGCGACGATCTCGCGCACCGGCGTGATTGTACCTAGGGCGTTGGAAACCTGGGTGATCGCCACGAGCTTGGTGCGGCTGGTGAGCAGCTTGCGATACTCCTCCAGCAGAATCTGGCCGCTGTCGTCCACCGGGATAACCCGGATTTTGGCTCCCTTTTCGGCTGCGATCTGCTGCCAGGGGACGATGTTGGCGTGATGCTCCAGCAGCGAGACGACGATCTCGTCACCCTCGCCGATGTGCTGCGTGCCGAAGGTCTGCGCTACCAGGTTGATCCCCTCGGTCGCCCCGCGCACAAAGATGATCTCCTCGGCTGACGATGCGCCCAGAAAGCGGGCGACCGTGCTGCGCGCCCCCTCGTAGGCGTCGGTCGCACGCGCTGCGAGGTCGTGGGCAGCGCGGTGGATGTTCGAGTTCTCGTGCGCGTAGAACCAGGCCAGCCGGTCGATCACCGCCTGCGGCTTCTGGGTAGTGGCGGCGTTATCGAACCAGACCAGCGGGCGGCCGTGTACCCGCTCGGCCAGGATGGGAAAGTCGCGCCGAATGGCGTGGACATCGAACGGCGGGTGGGCGCTCTGGGGCACGGTGGGCACCGATCCGACGCTGGTGCCAGCCGGATCAAGAAAGTAGAACCGGGGATCGGTGCTTGGTGCAGCAGCGGGAACCGTCGGCCCAGGACTGTGGGTATCCCAATCCAGCAGGCTGCGCAGATCGCTCGCGCCCGGCAGACTGAAGGGCTGCGCCGTCACCCGGTCGTCGAGCGCCGCATTGGGTTGGGACTGGGAGGCGTAGGCGGTGTACGCGCTGCTCTCGCCCAAAAAGTAGTAGGGCGAACGTGGCGCAGGTACCTGCGGCGGCGTAGCCACCGTCGGCAAGGCTGCCGCGTAGGCTTCGGGTACACCCAGGGCGATGCCGCCTGCGCGTCCGTCGGCTGCGGGGACACCCGTCGCCCCATGATCCGGCACGCCGGTAGGGGTGGTGGACGATGGCGTGAGGCGCGGCGGCGTCCCGTGGCTAGGAATACCACCGGGGCTGGTGGTCGGCACCGGAGCCCCGTGGCCGGGCACACCGGCGGGGGTGGCGGCAGGCAGCGCAGACTGTGGCCCCGCCGGAAAACCCGGCACACCTGAGGGTAACTCGGGGGATACGCCGCCAGCCGCGCCGGGCAGCATGTGAAAGAACTCATTGGCGAGGAGCGCCAGGGTGGCGACATCAGGGAATCCCGCAGGTGGGCCTCCATGTGCCTTCACCGCATCATCACTACTTGTAGGTGTCGCGGTAGTCATGGTACTTGGTGACCTCCACATTCTCAAGCACGGCCAGAGCGTCTTCGGTCAGCACTGCCAGCGAGCAATAGAGCGAGATCAGGTACGACGAGATCGCGTTGCGCCCGATGCCCATAAAGCGCACCGACAGCCCCATACCCTGCTCGCCTGCCAGGCCGGGCTGGAAGAGGCCGACCACGCCCTGGCGCTGGGAGCCGACCCGCAGCAGCAGGATGCTAGTCTTACCATTCTGAACCGGCACCTTATCAGAGGGAATCAGCGGCAGACCGCGCCACGTGAGGAACTGCGAGCCGAAGAGGCTCACGGTTGGCGGCGGCACGCCCCGGCGGGTGCATTCGCGTCCGAAGGCGGCGATGGCGAGGGGGTGCGTGAGGAAAAAAGCCGGCTCTTTCCAGACCTTGGTGATCAGTTCATCGAGATCATCGGGCTGGGGCGCGCCGGTGCGCGTGCTGATACGCTGGCTCTTATCAACATTCGCCAGGAGGCCATAGTCCTTACTGTTAATCAGCTCGCCCTCTTGCTGCTCCTTGATCGTCTCGATGGTCAGGCGCAGCTGCTCCTTGATCTGGTCGTGCGGGCTGCTGTACAGGTCGGAGATCCGCGTGTGGACATCCAGAATCGTGCCGACCGTATTGAGAATGTACTCGCGGGGCTTCTCCTCGTAATCTACGAAAGTCTGCGGCAGATCCGTCTCATCCCGGTTGCCGCATACGACTTCAACTTTACTGGGGTTCTTAACCTTGTTGAGGCGAAAGATACCAGCCTCGACCGGCACCCACTGGAGCAGGTGAACGAGCCAGCGCGGGGTGATCGTAGCGATCTGCGGGGCGGTCTTGGTGGCGTTAGCAAGCTGTCTGGCGGCGTTATCGCTCAGGGCAAGCTGCGAACCTGGTTTGTCGAGGGTCATGTGAGTAACTCTCCTCTTTTTAGCAGAAGACATGGTTTCAGAATTAGCAAATTTACTTTACCGTTCTGTGCGACCCTCACCCCCTGCCCCTCTCCCTCACGGGGAGAGGGGAGATTCCGCAACAGGATACGTCCGACTCCCCCTCTCCCGCTCAGGGAGAGGGGGCTGGGGGCTGATCGGCGACAAACTGTAAAGTACCTGCGCACCATGTCGAAGATGGATATTAGGTGACGGCGTTCTGTGTACCAGCACAGATACCCCCAAAGCCATAGCCAGCGCATCACAGGGCGGGATGCACAAAGCCAAAGTAGCAGACGTATGCCTGATTGTCAAGCAAACAAATAAACATATTAAGTATGCCGCGTGATCTACCCTGTTCGATTGCTCCAATCATTCCTTTATACCAATGTGGTACAACCTCAAGAGTACGTGGAGTCGATCACGCATCACACACATCAGATGAATGGAGCTATAGACAATGCAGCGACTAGAATTTCGTGCGATGGGCTGCCAGATGCTGGCGGTAATTGATGACGAGGGCGAGGATATCATCGCCGCGCTACAGCAGGTGCCGGAGTGGTTCGCCGAGTGGGAGCAGTGTCTCAGCCGATTTCGCACCGACAGCGAACTTTCTCAGCTCAATGGCGACGCAGGATTTTGGATGCCGCTCAGCGAGGTTTTGTGGGCGGTACTCATAACGGCCATCGATGTGGCCCAGCAGAGCGGCGGCATTGTCACGCCCACTCTGCTCGATGCGGTAAAAGCGGCTGGCTACACCCAGGACTTCGCCGCAGGGCCGGGGGATGCCGCGCCCACCCACATACCGAGCGCCACGGCATGGACGACGATTGAGCTTGATACGCGCCTGCGCGCCGTGCGGTTGCCTGAAGGTCTGCACCTCGACCTGAGCGGCATCGCCAAAGGCTGGGCGGCAGACGAGGCAGTCCGCCGCCTATGCGCCTATGGCCCGGCCTTGATCGACGCTGGCGGAGACATCGCCGTCAGCGGCCCAATGGCCGACGGCGCACCCTGGCCGGTGGGGGTGGAAAACCCCCTGGATCCAGATGTGTCTCTCGGCCTACTGATGCTGTCCGGTGGCGGTGTCGCCACCTCTGGCCGCGACTACCGGCGCTGGAAGGTGGGAGATACCTGGCATCACCACATTATCGACCCACGCAGCGGCCGACCCGCAGAGACAGACGCGCTGACCGCCACCGTAATCGCGCCGTCGGCGCGTGAGGCAGAGATGGCGGCGAAACTGCTCTTCATCCTCGGCGACGAGGGAATGGCCTGGATTGAGGATCGACCGGGCTACGCGGGGATGATGCTCTGCGAGGACGGTACGCAGCAAGAGAGCAGCCGCTGGGCCTCTAGCCTAGCGTGATGTGTTGATAACATGTGGACGAATCCGCCGTCCCTATGTCATCAAAGAGATAGCTAATCCGGCGCATCAATGACGGAAAACGCTTATACTGAGCGCATGATGTATCGAACACGCCCAGGGGTGCCATGAACGCCATCTGGAACAAGCTCAGCGCCCGGCTGATCCTCGCCTTCCTCGTCGTTGCCACCGCCGCTGTAACGACCGTGAGTGTAATCCAATCCCGACAGGTGGGTAGCGCGCTTCTCTCTGACAGCGGTATGTTGCTCCGCGCTCGCGCCGAGGCCGAGGCGCGTATCGTTGGCTCGATGATTGACGCCCAGGTCTCACGGCTGCGCTCAGTCGCGGTGGGCTTTACCCTGAACGCAGCCGCTGACCGCCAGGTGGCAAGCTACGGCACGACCGATGGTGCCGAGATTGCGCGCCAAATCGGTGAGCGCAATGCGCGCTGGAGTGCTGCGGGCGCAGGTACACCCCTTATTACAGGCGTGCTAAATACGTCGCTCGCCGATGACTTGCGCGCCCAAACTAAGATCGACCAGAATCTCGCCGAGTTGATGTTTACCGATAAATACGGTGCCCTGGTGGCCGCCAGCAGCCGCACGACTGACTATAATCAGGCCGATGAGGAATGGTGGCAATACGCCTCTGTCGCGGGGGTCTACATTGGGCCGCCCAGCTTCGACAGCAGCAGCGGGACGTTCGGTATCATTGTCGCCATCGCGATTCGTGCGAAAGACAAGGGTGATTTTATCGGTGTCATGCGCTCGACCTACCGCGCTGATGCGATCACCATGCCGATGACCGAGAATCGCTTCGGCACGGGAGCCAGGGCCGATCTGCTCATTGGCGATCAGGTTCTGGAGCCTGGCGGGAGCGTTCTCCAGAAACCTTCCGCCAGCGACGCCAGCGTGATCGCCCAGGCCCGCGACACATCCTACACCCTCGCTCAGTTTGCCGGGTTCCCGCGCCTCGTCGTTCTGGCCCCGGTAACCAACGCCTTCCAGATCCCCAACTTGAACTGGGGCGTGATTCTCTACCAGAACAGCAACGATGCACTGGCTCCCGTGAGCGCCGCCCAAACGAGTACCATTGTCACGGCGTTGCTCGTACTCGCGGTCACCGCCGTTGTCGCGGTGTTCATTGCCGAGTTGATCAGCAAGCCAATTCGGCGGATGACCATCGCCACCGAGCGCATTGCCGCCGGCGACCTTGAGCAGCACGTTGGCATGAGTGGCGGCACGGAGATCAACCAGTTGGCCCGTGGCTTCGATCAGATGGCCGCCGCACTCAAATCGCGCATCGCCGCTGAGCAGTCCGCCCAGGCTGATCGTCTGCATATCCAGCAAGAGATGATCGAGGCTCAGGATCGGCGCATTGAAGAACTGGCTACGCCAAGCATTCCCCTCGGGCGCGATACGCTGCTGTTGCCCCTGATCGGCTCGGTAGACAGGCGCCGTGCGGAGCGGGTGTTCCAGACTATCATGGCTGATGTGTACGCCTGCCACGCCCGCACACTCATTCTCGATCTCAGTGGCGTGCGCGATCTCGACGCCGATGTGGTTGCCGTACTCGTCCGCGCCGCTGCTGGGGTGCGCCTCCTCGGTGCCCACGTCATCCTCGTCGGAATCCGTGCGCAGACCGCCCATACTATCGTTGATCTCAACCTTAACCTTGCTGGTATTCCTACCTATGCGAGCCTTCAGGACGCCCTTGATCAGATACGATAAGTGTACCCCCGCGCAGCCCTCACCCCCCAGCCCCCTCTCCCTGAACGGGAGAGGGGGAGTCGGACGCTTCCTGGTGCGGAATCTTCCCTCTCCCCGTGAGGGAGAGGGGCAGGGGGTGAGGGTCATCCGGCGTCAAACTGTAAAGCTGTTCTGAACCATCCCTAAAACCTAAAACCTATGTCCAACGAATTCCGCCTGATTGACACCCACGCCCACGTCGCGGTCGCGCAGTTCGACACGGATCGTGCCGACGTACTCGCCCGCGCCGCAGCGGCTGGTGTGGCCCGCATCGTCGAGATCGGCTACGACCTAAAGTCCTCGCGGGCGGCGGTGGCCCTCGCCGAGTCCCACCCGCAGATCTACGCTGTGGTCGGTGTCCAGCCCAACCACGCCCACGAGGTTTCCGAGGGCTGGTTCGATGAACTGCGCGCCCTGGCCGCCCGTCCCAAGGTGGTGGGCATCGGCGAGATCGGCATGGACTACCACTGGAAGGTTGCGCCGCCGGATTTGCAGGAGCGACTCTTCCGCGACCAGTTGGCCCTCGCCCGCGAGCTGGGGCTGCCGGTGGTGATCCACAGCCGTGAGGCCCAGGACGATACCCTGCGTATCCTCGACGACGCCGCCCACGGGCAGCCCGGCATAATGCACTCCTTCTCTGGCGGCTGGGCCTTCGCCCAGGCGTGCCTGGCGGTCGGGTTTATGCTCTCGTTCTCTGGGCCGCTCACCTTCCCCAAGGCCACAGAACTGCACGAGGCCGCCCGTCTGGCTCCGCTGGAGATGCTGCTCACTGAGACCGACAGCCCCTACCTGAGTCCGCACCCCCAGCGGGGCACGCGCAACGAGCCGGCCCGCGTGCGCCTGGTGGCCGAGCGCCTGGCTGCCCTGCGCGGCCTGCCCCTGGAAGTGCTGGCCGACCAGATCTGGCGCAACGCGGAGCGGATCTTCCACTTTGACAAGGTGTCAGGTGTCAGGTGTCAGCGTGACAGTTCGTAGTGGCGGCTTCAGCGCCAAGCGGCTGAAGCCGCCACTACAAACTGTAAACCTGACACCTGGCACCTCGTCTTTGCGTTAAACCATACGCATGGGTGACGCAAAGGCGCAAAGACGCAAAGGCAATAGAGCAAAACTCGCCCTGTGCGGTACCCACCCGCCGGGGGACTGAAGCCCCTGGCTAGGTCTGTGAAGGCCGCTTCAGCGGCCTTCGTAGACCTAGCCCGCCCGTTTACGGGCCGGGCGCTCGATGTGACAGGGCGAGTTTTGCGGTGTTGCATGTAAAGATATGATCACACAAAGCCCTCCACGCCGCACAAAGCCCCTCAGCGCCGAGCTGTCCGACCTCCTCCCCGGCGCGGCGCTGGCCCTGATCATGTGTGGGGCGGTGATCTATAGCCTGTCGATCTCGCGCTGGGCGCCCGGCCTTGATGTACTCATCCCGATGAGTCTGCCGGGCTTCGTCCTTGGCGTAACCTTCGCACGCATCCGCTGGCTGCGCAGTTGGCAGGCCCACCTGCTCAGCGTCTTTCTCTCTCTGGCCTGGTGCGTCCAGATCCTCGGCCCGCAGATGAGTCCGCTGCTTAGCACGTGGCGCGACCGGGGCACTGAGCTGCTGATCCGTGCGATCATCTGGGGGCGCGTGCTGGGCGGCGGCGGGCGCGGCGAGGATCTGCTGCTTTTTGTCGCCGCCCTCTGCCTGCTCTGCTGGGCCATGGCGTATGATACCGCGTGGATGCTCTTTCGCCGGGGCTGGACGTGGCGCGCTATTACGATGAACGCCACCCTCGCTCTGGTCAACTACACCTACGTTCTACCCAAGCCCGACGCCCCTTTTTTCGTCTTCCTCGGCACCGCCATGCTCCTGCTGGTTCATCAGCATATTGTGCAGCGCCAGGCCCAGTGGGACGCTCAGCAGATTGAGTACCCCGACCGACTCTCCGTGCGCTTCCTCTCGTCGGCGGCGGTGGTCTGTGGCCTGCTGATTATGATCACCGCCGCCCTGCCCGGCAGCATTACGGTAGATCGGGCCACCCGCACATGGCAGACGATCAGCCGACCTTTTAAAGTGGCCCGTGCGCGCTGGGAAGACGCCTTCGCCACCCTGAACGCTCCCCCTGGGGCGGGCAGCGGCGCGTTTGCCGCACGTAGCGCCCAGCTCGGCGGTGCGCGCCAGCTTGGCGATGGCCTGGTGATGACGGTGCGCTCGGCGAGCTTCGACTATTGGCGGGCCGTGGCCTTCGATACGTACAGCGACGGGGGCTGGAAAAACAGCACCGGCGAGCAGGCCCGCGCCGCTGTTGGCGCGGGCACCCCAGAGCAGGCCCGCACCGCCTTCGACCCCGGCATCCCCATCCCCATCGGTGACATACGTGGACGCCACGCGGTAAACGAGATATTCACGCTGGCCCAGGATCGCAGCGATAAGCTGGTATTTGTCGGCGGCGTGATCCACTCGCTCAGCCTGCCTTCCCGCGTGGAGCATAACTACCTGCGCTCCAGCGACAAGATCACGCCAAACTATGATGATATTGCCCTGATCGCCTCCCGCGACGATCTTCGCTCCGGCGAGACCTACACGGTCACCGCCCTGATCTCGCAGGCCGATGTCCAGAGTCTCAGGGCTGCGGGCGCTGACTACCCGGCCTGGGTGAATGGGCGCTATCTCCAGTTGCCCGACAGCGTCACCGCACGTACCCGCGCCCTGGCTACCCAGATCGTCACCACTGCCGGGGCGCATACGTCCTACGATCAGGCGATGGCCATCCAGAGCTACCTGCGCACCCTGCGCTACAACGAGTCGATCTCCGGCGCACCTGCCGGTATCGATCCCGTAGACTGGTTTCTCTTCACGCAGCGCGAGGGCTACTGCGACTACTATGCCTCGTCGATGGTGGTGATGCTGCGCTCGCTCGGTGTGCCGGCCCGCTGGGTGCAGGGTTACGCGGGCGGCGCCTTGAATACCGCGCAAGGGGTGTTCGAGGTACGCGAAAATATAGCCCACAGTTGGCCCGAGGTCTACTTCTCAGGCTTCGGCTGGGAACGGTTCGAACCTACGCCAGCCAGCTACACGGCGCTGCCGGTGCGCCCGCTGACTGCAGCCATAGACAACGGCTCGGGAGATGTTGTCGGCCCGCAGGTTACGCCCGCTCGGCCCGACCCAGGTCGCCTTGAGGATCTCGGCAACGGGCCGGATCCGATCACGCCGCCCTTGGTCGTCGTGAAAGAACCTGCGCTAAGCCAGAATGGGAGGCTGGCCCTGAACCTCCTGGGATATTTGCTGGGGACGTTCGCCCTCGCGGCCCTGGCAGTTTACGCCCGCTGGCGCTACGAACTGCACGGCCTAAGCCGCATCTCGGCGGCCTACGCGGGTATGGAACTACTGGCCAGATGGGGTGGTAGCGGCCAGGCTCCCTCTCGCACGCCCCTGGAATACGCTGCCCACCTTGCCAACGAACTGCCCGCCCACCGCGACACGATCCTCCAGATCGCGACGGCCTACCAGACCGAGCGCTACCAACGCCGCCGCGCCGACCTGCCCGCGTACGAGGACGAGCGTAACCTGCGTAACGAGCTCATCCGCCGTATCTTCGCCGGCATCGGCGCACGCCCCTCATCATCACACTAGGGCTACGTCAAAGTTGCGGTCGCCGCTCAGCCCCCGCTCCCGCTCAGGGAGAGGGGGCTGGGGGGTGAGGGCTGAGCGGCGATCACACGACTTTGACGTAGCCTTCATCATCACACGACCCGGCTTGATTATGCCCATCGCAGTGGCTATAATAAGGCCACTGCTATGAGCAACCACGCCACAACAGCGCGCAGCGCAGGTCATTCGTATGCGTGAGCGCGTTTATCGAACTGAGGCGGTGATTCTGCGGCGCAGCGACTTCGCTGAGGCGGATCGCTTGCTGGTCATCGCCACACCTGCCGGTAAGCGTCGGGTGGTGGCGAAAGGCGTCAGAAGAACCACGAGCCGCATCGCGGGCCACATCGAGCTCTTCACCCACGCAACCCTGCTCCTCGCGGTTGGGCGGAACCTCGATATTGTCACGCAGAGCCAGGTGATCGATCCATTTTCCCGCATGCGCGCTGACATCGCCCGGCTAAGCTGTACCTACTATGCTGCCGAGATCTACGACACGTTTACTCATGATGGCGATGAGAGTCGTCCACTCTTCCGGTTGCTGGTAGACACCCTTACCGCCCTTGATCAGAGTGCAAACCCCGATCTCGTGCTGCGATCCTACGAACTGCGTATGCTCCAGATTGTTGGTTACCGGCCACACCTCCACCAGTGCGCCGTGTGCGGCGAGTTGCTCACCGCAGAGGCCGACAGCTTCAGCCCACAACTCGGCGGTGTTCTCTGCCCACGCGACCGGCATGCCGACCGGCGGTCGATGGCGCTCGGCGGCCCGGCCTTCCGGTTGCTCCGTTACCTCCAAAGCCAGCCGCTCAGCGCGGTCGATGGCCTTCACCTTTCAGCAGCGGTGCGAAGCGAAGTTGAGGGTCTCCTGAGAGCCTACCTGTACCACCTGCTTGAGCGTGATCTGAAGTCGGTGGCGTTTCTCCAGGACGTGATGCGCGGCGAATAAGGAGTTTCCATCATGGCCTATGTTGACCAACTGCTCGGACGTGACGAGCAGATCCTCTACATTGCTCGTCAGCACTTGTTTGTCCTTATTGCCAATATCTTGGCGGAACTCGCCTTGATCGCGCTTCTCGTAGCCGCTGGGGTTGCATCAAACTGGGCTTTCAACACAAAAGACAGCACGCCGCTATTTGGCACCAGCCTCACGGCCAGCAACCTTATCCTACTGCTCTGCGTCGTGATCAGCGTGATCGTGATGATCAGCGGCTTTATCGACTACCTGCGCTGGAACACCGAGCAGTATATTGTCACCGACCGCCGGGTGATCCAGGTGCGCGGCATCCTGAACAAGCAGGTGATCGACTCGTCGCTGGAGAAGATCAATGATGTGGAACTGCGCCAGAGTCTGATCGGTCGCATGATGAACTTCGGCACGGTTGAGATCCTCACCGCATCGGAGGAGGGAGTCAATACGATGGATCGGATTGAGGGGCCACTTGATTTTAAGAAGGCGATGCTTGAAGCCAAATATAAGCACGAGCGCGGCTATGGCTACCTCGACCCGCAGGGCTACCAGGGCCAGGCACCGCGTCCGGCGCTGTCGTCCGGCGACATTCAGCGTACCCTTGAGGAACTGGCCGCGCTGCGTGAGCGCGGGATCCTCTCTAGCGATGAGTTTGAGGCTAAGAAGCGAGAGCTTTTGAGTAGGATTTAGATACCTTAGCTCCCTCACCCCCTGCCCCTCTCCCTCACGGGGAGAGGGGAGATTCCGCAACAGGACGACACAGACTCCCCCTCTACCGCTCAGGGAGAGGGGGCTGGGGCGTGAGGGCTAACCGGCGACAGATGCTGTTATTCAAAATTCGAGGGTATGTTTCATGTATGAACTGATCGAGCAATCACGGGCCGCCATCGCTGAACGCATCCTGGTGAAGCCGAGAGTCGGCCTCATCCTTGGCTCAGGGCTGGGCGATCTCGCTGACGATCTTGATCAGGTTGCTGTCGTCCCCTACGCCGATATTCCCGGCTTTCATGCGCCGAAGGTGCCCGGCCATCGCGGCGAGCTGGCCGTTGGCCTGATGGGGAGCTGCCCCGTGGCTGTGATGCGTGGCCGGTTCCACTTCTACGAGGGCTACTCGATGCAGGAGGTGGCGTTCCCGGTGCGTGTCCTCAAGGCTATCGGCTGCGATACGCTGATTGTCACGAACGCCGCCGGTGGCCTGCGCCCTGACTGGCAAGTGGGTGACATTATGCAGATCAGCGACCAGATCTTTCTGCCAGGGATGATCGGCAATCACCCGCTGCGCGGCGAGAACGATGAGCGGCTCGGCCCGCGCTTTCCTGGCGTTGTGGGCGCGTTTGAGAACGACCTCGTGCCCATCGCTCACGCTGTGGCCGCCACCCAAGGCACCACGCTGCGTGAGGGAGTGTACTGTATGCTCTCGGGGCCATCCTTCGAGAGCGCCGCCGAGATCCGTATGCTCCGAGTCTGGGGCGCTGACGCGGTGGGCATGTCTACCGCCCCCGAGGTGATCGTCGCCATCCATAGCGGGATGCGCGTTCTTGGATTTTCACTGATCACTAATCTCGCCATACCCGATGGCTCGCCAGCGAACCACGCTGAGGTACTTGCGACCGGCGAACAGGCTCAGCCACGTTTCTCCGCGCTCATCCACGGTATTCTTGCTCATCTGTGATTGTAGATTTGGAGACGGCGCGGCATCTGCAATCCGCCATCCTAGCATTAAGGGATGTTTCAATCTAGCGTGACAGTTCAGCGACGAAACGATGACGCGGTGAGGCGCTCCGTATCGCCTCACCGCCTCATCGCCTCATCGCCTCGTCGCAAAACTGTCACGCTGAATGTGCCCATTTTGAACCATCCCTCTAATACTACAGTTGTAAATATCTTCGCAGAAAGGCTCTCGCCGATCACCCCCCCTAGC
>CAIRFY010000382.1 GCA_903877945.1 uncultured Oscillochloris sp.
GGGTGATCGGCGGGAGCCTTTCTGCGAAGATATTTACAACTGTAGTACTATCGGCTATCGGCTATCGGCTATCGGCTATCGACTCTCGGCTACCCAAGATCATGATCGTTGCGCAGCCGACGCGAGACGGCAGCGCACATGTGCAGCGCCTGCTCGGCAGACTCGACCGAGAGGTTTGCCAAACCATCGTTACTCGTGATCAGCGAGGCGTTAAGAATCCGGCCCTGATCAACACCACTGGACGCCGAGAGATAATCCACCGCCCGATCCAGGCGTTGGGTCAGCAGATCAGCGTGTTCCTGCGCCAGGGTACTCGGGTCAGCCGGCACAATCCCCCAGCCAAGGATGCCGCCCCGATCAAGGAACCGAGCCACCGCCTCGGCGGCCCGGATGAGGGCTGCGCCGTGTTCATACGCATCCAGCAGCACGAGGTCAACCGGCAGAGCCAGCACCGCCGCCCAGTCGACGCTACCGCCGAGGCTAAGCCCCCGACAGCCCGGCATATCGGCGAGAACCCGTGCGATCATCCCCATCCCCTCGTCCTTGTCGATTGGACAGAACGGCAGGCTCATCGCGTCGAAAGAAGGCTCATCAAGGCAAATGATCACGTTATCGGTAGAGGCGCTCAGTTGCTCGTAGTGCCAAGCGACCCGCAGCGACAGATGGTGCAGCAGAGCCTCACGCAGGGCCGGGTCGTAGGCCAGGGGCCGGTCGTCCTCGTCGGTGAGCTGGAGGGCCAGGCTCACCGGGCCAAGTACCTCGCCCTTGAGCGCGCGGGCGCGGTGGCCGTGGCCCGTCAGGCGCAACAGTTCGCCCAGGCCAGCGGCGTGATCAGCGGGCAGCGCACCCGCGCCCGGCTCGCCGCGCAGGTAGGCCAGACCCAGACGATCCAGCCCGATCTCCGCAGCCGCGTGATCCACGCTGGCCCGCTCATACTCGGGGTCAATCGTCAGCCCCGGGAAACCAGCCGCCGTCTGGGCCAGGGCTGTCTCCCGGAAACTGCGCTCGGGTAACGCTGGCCACGCGAGTAGGTCGGGCATGACGGCGACAACCAGCGCGAGGGCGTCGTAAGCGGAGGCGTGAGGTAGTCCCCCGCGCAGCACAGGCAGGCACGCCGGAGCAAACCCCAAAAGCATGGCGCTACACGCCCCCCTTGACGCGCCGGAGGCCCGCGACAAAGGGTGGCTCGACCACTCCCCGTTCGGTGATGATCGCCGTAATCAGTGCAGCCGGGGTCACATCAAACGCGGGGTGGGCCGCCCTCACGCCCACCGGTGCGATCAACTGGCCGGACAAGTGCGTCACCTCATCAGAGGATCGCTCCTCAATCGGGATGAGGTCGCCGTGTTCCATACTCAAATCGATGGTGGATGTAGGTGCGGCGACGTAGAACGGGATACCGTGGGCGCGGGCCAACACGCCCAGGCTGTAGGTGCCGATCTTATTGGCGGTGTCGCCGTTGGCCACGATCCGGTCGGCCCCGACGATCACGCAGTCCACCTTGCCGCTCTTCATCATATAGCCGGCCATATTGTCAGTGATCAGCGTGAGCGGGATACCTGACTGATGCAGTTCCCAGGCGGTGAGCCGGGCACCCTGGAGGAAAGGCCGGGTTTCATCAACCCACACGTGGATGCTGCGGCCCTGGGCGAAGGCGCTGCGGATGGGGGCGAGGGCCGTGCCGTAGCCAGCCGTAGCCAGACCACCGGCGTTACAGTGGGTGAGGACGCGACCGCCCGCCGGGATCAGCGGCGCGCCGTGGTCGCCGATGGCGTGGCACATAGCCAGATCCTCGGTGAGGACGGCGTGGGCCTCCTCCAGCAGCGCCTCGGCCAGCGCACGGGGGGTGCCTGTCCCAAACTGCCGGGCCTTCGTCAGCATCCGCTCCGTCGCCCAGGCCAGGTTTACCGCCGTAGGGCGCTGGCTGTCCAGAACGTCCTTCGCCGCCGCCAGGTCGGCCAGCAGCCCCGCCGTATCCGGCACCGCCGACAGTAGGCCCGCCAGAGCCATACCGTAGGCAGCGGTGCAGCCAATCGCTGGAGCGCCGCGCACCTGCATCGTCTTGATAGCCTTCGCGACCATCTCCAGACTCTCGCATCGGACAACCAGTTGCTCGTGCGGCAGCCGAAGCTGATCGATCAAGCAGACCGCACCATGCTCCCACCAGACTGTGCGCAGTTCGTCGCTCATGGTTATTTTGCCACTAAAAAGAGCCGCTCGCATAGCGAGAGGCTCCGATCGGCATTCCTCTCATCTTTCGGCAGGCACACGAAAACCGCCGCAGGAGTTAGCACCGTTTCTTCGCAATGCAAAAATTCAAAACTCAAAATTCAAAATCTGATAAAGACGACCCATCCGCGTCTCCCTATCACATTTTGCATTGTGCATTGTGCATTTTGCATTCCTCCAAGTGGTTGCCGGGCGTCATCGGGCCAGTCCCTCAGCCCATCGAGATGAGTTCTATAAAGTCACCGATGTTGCGTCAGGTGAACATTGGCCGCGATTATAGCATGGCTGCTAACGTGGTGCAAACGACCACTCGGGAACCATGCCGATGGCAACTATCGTAATACGTTGCTGCTATGCTGCTCTTCATCATTCCTATACTACATGTACGAACGGAGACGGGTATGCAGCAGCGACGAATTTTGGTCGTAGAGGATGACGGAGTTACCCGGCTGATGCTTGAAATGCAGCTTCAGCATGCGCAACACACGGTCGTGAGCGTGGCCAGTGGTGAGCAGGCGATTGATCTTTTATCTCGGGAGCGTTTCGATCTGATTGTGACCGATCTGCGCTTGAACACGATGGACGGCGTGCAGGTGATGGAGTTGGCCCGTGCCATCGATCCACAGGTCGAGGTGATTATCTTAACCGGCGCGGCATGTACCCACTCAGCGATTGCGGCCCTCAACCGGCACGCATACTCTTACTTGCTGAAGCCGGTTCGCCCCGCTGACCTGATGCGGAGTGTCGTTGATGCCCTGGCCAGACGCCACCACATCGCTGAGTCTCCCCCGACGTATCACGTCGATCATGGAGCGCCGGTCAAGGCAGCAGTGATGCACGTCGGCCCGTTAAAGATTGACCCCCATCGCCATCGCGTTACCCACGGCGAGCTGATGCTCGCCCTGACACGCTCCGAGTTCTCCCTGCTGATGTATCTCTTCCAGCGCCGTGGTGCCGTCGTCTCGGCGCAAGAGATCGCCCGCGATGTGTTACGCTGCCCCTGCTCCCCGCAAGAGGCCCGCGATCTGGCGAAGGGTCATATCCACCGCCTACGACAGAAGATCGACCCCCCGCCACACGTACACCGGTTCATCCATAGCGTGCGCGGCACCGGCTACCGCCTCGCCGACGAGGATGAACTGACCTGATTGCGCAGCTTCCTGCGCTCGGCGCGGTAGGTGCCGAGAAATACCAGCGCCAGCAGCGGAGTGAGGTAGGGCCAGATCCCACGCTCATCTTGGATCTGTCGCCAAACGGTGCGAATCTGCACGAGTATCGGGTGACGTGCGATCTGTGTCTCGATGATCGTGTTGACGTACCGCTTCCAGATGGGGCCGGTCTGCTCTGACTCGGCTTCGTTTTGATCGGGTTTCGACATCAGGTTTTCCTTGTCTAAGGCATGTTTCACATCGGACGTTTCCAGCGTAACAGTCTCGCTCAGCCCTCACCCCCCAGCCCCCTCTCCCCGTGAGGGAGAGGGGCAGGGGGTGAGGGTCGTCCGGCGGCAAACTGTCACGTTGGATTGAAGCATGCCCAACACCACAACTACACCTACTCAACCAGATCGGGAGGGTTGGCCTGTCGTGTGCCGAGGGGGTACCAGAACGAGACAACGAAGCCCACCAGAATATGCTCGATGTTGAGCAGCAGGAACAACGCTGAAAGGATGAGCGCCTGATTGCTGCTGTAGCCATAGGGCAGCAAGATGGCGATCAGCACCGCGTCACGCAGGCCCACGCCGGCAATTGAGATCGGCAGCACCTGCAAGACGGCGATCAGGGCCGAGGAGCCGACCACCACATACAGCGGCACCCGGTCGAGGCCGAGGGCCAAGAAGAGCAGCCAGAGCCGCCAGAACGTGAAGCTGGCCGAGATCAGCGAGGCTCCCATGATTGTACCAAGTAGTGGTGGGTGCAGCGAGAGGCTGGAGAGTTGGCTGTTCCAGCGGTCGAGCCGCACCTTGAGCCTCGGCGCGATCCGGGGCAGCACGGCGGTGAGCATCCACTCACGTGGGCCACGGGCTACCAGCACCGTGGTGAGCGCCACCATCCCCAGGCCCATCGCGACGACCAGGGCGGCCTGGAGGCCACGGCTGGGCAGCATCTGGCCAAGGGCGAAGATGCCCATCGTGGCCAGGGCTGCCATTATCAACAGGTCGAAGAGCCGGTCGAGGACCACGCTGAGCATCGCTGGGGCCATCGGCTGCCCACGCTCGTGCAGATAGACCGCTTTCAGCAGGTCGCCGGCCTGGCCCGGCGTGGTGGCCCCGTAGAAAATCCCGACCATATACAACGCGCAGGCGGTGGGCAGATCCAGCGCCAGGCCCATCTCGCGCAGCAGACGCACCCAGCGCCACGATTTGATCAGCAGAAAGGGCGGCAGCAGCAGCAGCGAAAGGATGATCGGCCAGATCTGCGCCCCGCGCAGAATATCGACCATCCCGATCAGGTTGGCCTTGGCCAAGAAGGCGATCAGCAGCAGCGGGCCGAGCAACTTCAGCAGCCAGGGGAGGTATTTTTTCATAAGGTGTAGTAGATCCGCCCCGCCGGGGATGGCATAGCCGCCCCGCCGGGGATGGCATAGCCGTCCCGCCGGGGCGGCTCTACTCCTCGCGGCGCTGGAAGCGCAGGGCGGCGATCTGCTCGGCATTCAGGCCGAACATAAAAATGATGACACTGCCCACAAACAGGCCCACGGTCGAGTTGGGCAGGTGGAAACGTAGCGGGTCGGTGATAAAGAAGCTGATCAGGAAGGAGATCAGGGAGAGGATCTGCATGGCGATGGCAACGGGGAAGTAGACTCGCAGCGGGGCGAAGAGCGAGACGATGCGCAGGATAATCAGGCCGAAGCGCACGCCGTTCTTGAGCAGCTTCTGGCCGCTCTGGCCGCCCTGGCGGCGCTGGCCCTCAATCGGCACGTAGTCCACGCTGTAGCCGCCCTTGATCAGCGCCAGGGTGCTCGTGGTTGGGTAGGAGTAGCGGTTTGGGAGCAGGTGAATGAACTCCATGATCACGCTGCGGCGCATGGCCCGGTAACCGCTGGTCAGGTCGAGCACCGGGGCTTCCACCAAATAGCCACCGAGGGCGTCGAGGGCGTGGTTGCCGAGCCGCCGGGCCAGATTGTCACCCTGCGTGTTACGCGAGCGGGCGCCCACCACCATATCAAAGCCCTCGGCCATCCTGCCCAGGATCGCCGGGATATAGCGCGGATCCATCTGGCCGTCGGCGTCCATCAGCAGCACCACATCACCCGTCGCCTTGCGAATGCCAGTCTTCACCGCCGCACCGTTGCCCCGGTTGAGCGGGTGACGAGCGACGCGGGCACCGGCGGCGCGAGCCTGGGCAGCGGTGTCGTCCTGGCTACAGTCGTCCACCACCATAATCTCGGCGTCGGGCAGGGCCGCACGCACCCGGCCAACCACGGCGGCAATGCCGTGGGCCTCGTTGTAGGCCGGGATGACCACCGTAACGGTGAAGGGTGCCTGCGGCGCGGGCGTCTGCTCGATCAGATCAGTGGTCATTGCACCCCCACCCGGCTGACCATCAGGCTCAACTGGCGGGCGTCGGTACTCTGCGGGTCGAGCTGGAGCGGGATAAACGTCGGCGCGTGCAGGCGTAGCTCGATCCGGCTCTGGCCCGCCAGACTTGTGGGCACGGCCACCTGATAGGTGCGCCACAGCCCGCTCTCCACCGGGATGCGGATCTGCACCCCACCGACCTCCAGCGTCAGCGGGAGACCGCCCGGCGTTACTCCCGCCATGTGTAGGCTGATCACGCTACCCACGCGCAGCGGCGTGGGCAGCGGCAGTGCGATGACGCCGTTGCCCTGGAGCCAGCGGTAGCTCACCACCACGCCATCGGGCTGCGGCGGCAGATCCTCGCCGAAGGAGAAACCGTCCAGGTAGCCAAAGTCCAGCCCGTTTCCCAGGATCAGGTTGCTGGCAGGGGCCGGGTTGAGCCAGGCCAGAGTCAGCTTCTGCACATTCTCCCCGGCACGCTGCTCGGCGTCCTCGAAGTAGCTACGGGCTAGGGCGTCCTTGTGCTGGGCGCGGGCCAGCGCCCCACGGATCACGTTCGCCCGGTGAGTCGGTCGGTCAGACAGGATGGCCCAGCCGTCATCGTAGCGCCCTAGGTCGAGGTAGATTCGCGCCAGTTCGGTGCGCCCGTCCACAAAGTCAGGCTGCGCCGCCAGCATCGCCTCGTACTCACCAATCGCCGCCGGGTAATCCTTCGCAACGTAGGCCCGCGCCCCGGCGTTACGGTGGATCTCACGCTGCACGCCCTGGGCGATGATCTGCGGATAGTCGCGGTAGCTAAAAATCTGCCAGACCATCGCCAGCATCAGGGCCAGGCCGCCGAGTCCCCAGGGTGAGCGCAGGAAGAGGCCCGCGTCATCCAGAACTGCGTCGCGGTCATCACGGAGTTGGCCCAGCCAACCCCAGAGCCAGGCGAGGGCGGCGGCTCCGTAGAGGCCCAGCAGGAACCAGATCGGCAGCAGGTAGCGCGGCTCGACATGGATGAGCATCACGGTCAGGCACGAGTAGGCGATCCAGCCAACCGCCAACAGGCGGAAGCCGCCCTCACGCGGGCGCGCCACCAGGGCCACCATGCTCGCCGGGGTAAAAACCAGCCAGAGCAGATCGCCCAGGGCACCCATCGGCCAGATTTCGCGCAGGGGTCGGGTGAAGAAGCTCACCTTAACAAAGAAGTCCTCAGTAAACTGGGCCTTCCAGATGTGGATAAAATTCGCCCAGAAGTTGCGCACCACGCGCCAGGGCTCCTCGCGAACAATTCGGGCGATGTCGGCACTCACAAAATCCTGGCGTTGCTCCTGCGGGATCGCCTCCAGGATCGCCTTGGCCTCGTTCTCGCCACGGCCCGCATTCACCGCGTCGCTCATCGCCATCCACATGTTCACTGGCCCCAGGGTGTCGATCAGGATCAGCCGGTGATAGGTGACGTAGTTGCGGATCACCCAGGGGGTAATTGTCAGGGCGAAGGGAACGAGGAAGATTAGGGATGCGCCCATCACCGAGACAAGCCAGCGCCGCACGAGCGACGGCCAGCGGGTACGCGAGGACGACGGCGCATCGACAAACCGATCAGGCTTCCGGTTGGCCCCCAGGTACTGCCCGTCTTTTGTCGGCACCCACGTGCCACCCACCATGCCGCGCCCGCCGCGCCCGCCGCGCTGGTTGGCCCACACCTCCAGCGCCACAAACCCGACCACAAACACCGAGGCGTAGAGGGCCGGCGAGCGGGCCAGCGCGGCCAGGGCCAGCGCCACACCAGCCGCCGCCAGCCAGGGGGCGCTCCGTTCATCCTCACGGTAGCTGTCGCGCCAGCGCACCAGCAGCCAGCAGTGAATCCCCAGCATAGCGATAAACAGCGGCTCGCTGAGGATAAGCACCGGCAGTTCAACAAAGGGGAACCAGACCGCCAGCAGCGCGGCGAAGATCAACCCGGCGCGTGCGTTAAACAGACGGCGGGCCATGTCGTAGCCCAACGGCACCAGCAGTAGCGACAGCGCCACATGCACGCCACGAATCAGCGCGATGCCCACCGTCGGGTCGCCGAGGGCGATCCCCACGCGCAGCAGCGCGGCGAACATAAAGACGTGACCAGGCGGGCGGATGAGCCAGGAGTTATCGGTGTACTGCCCAGTTACGGCCAGGTGCAAGGCGCGCTGGTAGTAGTCACCGTCATCCGCCGCCGAGAAACGCGGGTCAATGTCGTTGACGGCAACAAACCAGAGGCGCATGGCCAAGCCAATCAGCACCAGCGCCGCAAGGATCAGTGGTATCGGGTCAACGCGCCGCAGAACCAGCGTGCGCCGTATCGAGGGTGTCCGCATATCCTGTCAGTGATGCCGTTGCCGATTGCACCCGCAATCCGCAATCCGCAATCATCTATGGTTCCAGCCGAAACAGGCTATAGCGCCCGCTGTCGGCCACCCGCGCCCCCGTCGGGTCAACCAGCGGCGGCAGCCCCGAGGCATCGTCCCAGAGCAGGTAGCTCGCCCCTGTCGCCCGCAGCGCATCCAGGTCAGCGGCACTGATCGTCTGCGCGAGATCGCCGCCCGTCGGCCAGTTCACCGCCGCGTGGGCGATGGCCGAATACTTCGCCAGGGGCAACCGCGCCGACACCCGTGCGCCAAACAGCGCGCCAGCCGGAAGGTTGGCCTCAACCATCTGCGCCGCCGCCACCTCATCGGCGGGCTGACCCGCCAGGGCGTAGCGCACGCCCCCGGCCCAGCCGCCCCATAGTACCACAACCAGGGCCAGGCCCACGCCGAGCAGCGCCCGCCCGCCCCCGGTTAGCCGCCAGACCACCCAGGCCGCCGCTACCGCGTAGATCGGGGCCAGGGGCAGGAAGAAGCGCTGGAGCGTGAAGGCCGTACTTACAGCGGCCACGTAGATCAGGATCAGCGCGATCAACGCGAGCTTGAGCAACTCCCTTGATCGTCGTTCGCCCTCACCCCCCCAGCCCCCCTCTCCCTGAGCGGGAGAGGGGGGAGATTCGGCAACAACACGTGATCTTCCTCCCCTCTCCCCGTGAGGGAGAGGGGCTGGGGGTGAGGGCCGATAGGCGACGTGAAAGGCCAGCACCGCCCACGCCAGCAACCCGCCCACCCCCAGCCAGTTCGCAGGCCAGCCGATCAGCCGTAGCTGGTCGGCCCGCCCAAACTCGCTGGTATCTTCGGCCCCGCTGCCCACGTAGCCCACGACATTGCGCCACCAGTTGCCCAGGAAGCGCGCCGGGTCGCGCAGCACCACGTTGGTCAGCGACACACCATTCGGGGCTTCATCCCAGCGCCCCCAATCGGTGCCCCCATACACCGCCAACCAGATATTCTTGGCCTGCTGGTTATACAGCGGGCTGCCCGCCTGCACCGTGTTGATCACGATCTGCGGCGCGGCCACCAGCAGAAACCCGACGGCGAACAGCGCCGCCGCACGGCGTCCACCGTCGCGCCAGCCCGCCACCAGCCAAACCAAGATCCCCCACGGCAGCAGCACCACCCCCAGGTGCCGCATCAAAAACGCCGCCCCCCCAAACACCCCGGCACGTACCCATATTCCCTGACCCCTGACCCCCGCCGCTACACACACACACACACACGCCGCAAACGGCATATCGCTGCCCACATACAGCCCGTACTGCGCCACAAAACCGCTCAGCGCCAGAGTAACCAGGGCGAGCAGGGCCGGGCCCGGCGGCAGCAGGGCGCGAGCCAGCCAGTAGCCCCCAGCCAGAAAAACCGCACCACTCAGGGCAGCCAGCATGCGCCCCGCCAAAAATGCGTTACCCGCATACAGCGGGCGGATCAGCCAGAGCAACAGCGGATAGCCCAGGTTATAGAACCCATCGGCGCTCAGCACCTGGCCCAGAGTCTCGCGGGTTGCAAACACCCGGAAATCATTCTCCACCCCTGGCCGGATCTCGGTCAGATGGCCCTGCGCAGCCAGCAGAGTCGCCGCCGTCCACAGGCCAATAACCCCAACGGGCAGCAGCACGCCCAGCACCGTAGGCACACGGGCCACCAGTCCTGGCCCATAGCGCAGCACCAACAGCCCGGCCAGCCCCAGACACACCGCCCCCGGCAGCGCCCGCAGCGGGTACGGGTAGAGCGGCGGCTGATTGTGGTAGAGCAGCAGCCAGGCCAGCCCGTAGAGGGCGATAGCGAGGAGGGTCAGAGAGGATTGCCGCCTCGCCTTCACCCCCCAACCCCCTCTCCCGCTCAGGGAGAGGGGGCTGGGGGGTGAGGGGGCACGCACCAACAGCCAAATCATCGCCCCCACCAGCGCCCCATACGCCACCTGCGCGGGGTACGGCCTCACCGGCAGCCCCGCAACCTCATAACTCGCGCCATCAACCAGCACACCAACTGATCGGCCATCGGACAGAGTCATCGCCGGGGTGGCGCGCAGATCGACAAAGAAGTCGCTGGCTTTGTAAATCCCGGAGCGCACGGGGAAACTCAGCTCCTCCCAGCTCCCACTGGCCTGAAATTCCCCCAGCAGATCAGCGCCGTTCAGCAGCACGCTGACGCGGGGCGGCGGGCCTGTGGGACGCCAGCCACGCAGGCGCAGGCGCACCGTCCCCGGCAACCCAGCCTGCGGAAAAAGCAACGCCGAGGAGTCCGGCCTCGTCCAGCGGGCGCTGCCATCGGAGCCAGCCAGATAGGGCGCAGGGACGCCGGGGCTATCTGTCCCCTCGGCATCGTAGAAACCCTGGACATAGGCCGCGTCATAGCCGCCGACATCAACCTGATGGCGGGCCGGGATCTGCGCAAGCAGCGCAATCAGCGCCGCACCAGCGACAGCCGCCATCAGAAGCGCCAGCAGGGCGCGCAGAGTCCGCCGCACCACACCAGGGGCGGGCCAACCAATGTCGCGGCCTCCCGTCATGGAGTAGCAGTCGGCTCAGGCGTCGGCGTCGGCTCAACCGCCACCGGCTCCTGCACCGGCAGACTGCCCACAGGCGCCGTCACCAACGCCCGGTTAATCCAGCCGCTGCTGCTACCATCGGGGTTATCAATATACGACCCCGAGGCCACCCTGCTGCCCAGACGTACCAGATACCACTGGCCGGTCGTCGTGCGAGCCAGAAAGATCACCTCATCATCCTGGTTCACCTGGCCAATCGGCTGATTGTTCGTGAATGGCTGCGGCCGCACATTCGAGATCTGCAGCACCGTCCCAGTGATCGTACTCGTGGCACCAAAAACACTGGTCGGCGTAACCGGAGCGACCGTCACCTCAAGCGCGGGGGTAGTCACAGCACTCGTCGGCTGCGGAGTCCGAGTCAGCGTCGGCACCAGCGTCGGCAGCACCAAATGCGGCAACTGCGTCTCACCAGGGATAAACTGACCGAAGCGACCAAACTCACCGCGTGCCGTACTCACCACGCTCAACGCCAGGGTCAGCGCCAGGATCATCAGCACCGAAGAAACCGCCGTCTTAATCAGCTCAACGCTCTGGCCCCAGACGCTACGCTGGTTCAGATGATCAAGGGCGCTTTGAGCAGCGCCAGCCACCGGCTCACCCCAACTCGTGCGGCCCTGGTCATTCTGAGCCACCCGGCGCAACTCAAAGAGCGCACGCACATCCCCCACCGTCGTCAGGGCACGTACCGCGCTCCAGCGCACATTGCTATGTGGGTGACGGAGCGCGCTAATCAGCGGCCCGGCGGCCCGCCCATCGCCAATCCGCCCAGCGGCATCAGCGGCGCGGTAAGCCGTCAGCCAGGGCTGATTCGGCCCAATTACGTCACAGATCAACGGCACCGCCGGCGCACCGATCTCAACCAGTTCATCAACAGCAACAGCGTGCAGGGGGTGGCCCGTATCGCCCAGGGCGACCACAAGGTTTATGATCTGCTCACGGGGCGGCGCGGAGCGACCGTTGCGATACGGCCTAGGCCGACGCGGGCGACTACTCGGCAGGCGACGGGTCAGCCGCTCCAGCCCACTGATCACCTGGCCGACCTGCGTCGTCCCGCTCGATGCCCGATCTTTTGGGCGCGGAGGATCCTGTTGATCTGCCGACATACCACCTTAGGATTGTAGATTTTGGATTTTGGATTTTGGATTACCGCTGGGGCGCTAATCAGCAATCAAAAATCAAAAATCAAAAAAATCAAGCCCGCCAGCGCTGGAAGCGCTCCACAATCTCGTCAAGCAGAGCAGCGGCCGCCAGAGCCTTCGGCTGTCGCGGCAAGCTCGTTGCGCCGCCCCGATCAATCAGGGTCAGGGCGATCTCCGGCTGCCCGATACTGGACACCGCATCGTTCGCCACAATCATATCCAGACCCTTGCGCTCCAACTTGCCCTGCGCATTCGCCAGCAGGTCGTTGGTCTCGGCGGCGAAGCCCACCTTAAAGAAATCGTGGCGCTCGGCCAGCCCCGCGATAATATCGGGGTTCGGCACCAGATTCAGGGTCAGTTCCGCATCGCCGCTCTTCTTAATCTTCTGGGACGACGCCTCGACCGGGCGAAAGTCCGCCACCGCCGCATTCATAATCAGCATATCCGCGCCAACAACCGCCTCGGCGAGAGCCGCCTGCATCTCCGTGGCCGTCATCACCCGCACCAGCGCCACCGCAGCGGGCGGCGTCAGCGCCGTTGGCCCACTAATCAACGTCACACGGGCACCCAAATCGCGGGCGCGGGCCGCCAGCGCGTAGCCCATCTGCCCCGACGAGCGGTTGCCAATGTAGCGCACCGGGTCAATCGGCTCCTGGGTACCTCCGGCAGTGATCACCACATGCCGCCCGCCGAGCGGGCCGTCACGCCCAAGCAGGGCGCGGATCTCACCCTCAAGGACGGGCGGCTCAGGCATGCGCCCCTTGCCCACCACATGCTCAGCCATCCGCCCCTCGTCCGGCTCAAGCACCGTATAGCCCCGGGCGCGCAGCGTCGCCACATTCGCCGCCGTCGCCGGGGCCGCATACATCTGCGGGTTCATGGCCGGGGCCAGCAGCACCGGGGCGTGCGTCGCCAGGATCGTCGTCGTCAACAGATCATCGCTCAGCCCGGCGGCGATCTTCGCAATCCGGTTCGCCGTCGCCGGGGCCACCACCACAAGATCAGCCTGCGCACCCAGCGCAACGTGACCCACCACCCCATCCTCCGGCAGCGCCCATATATCGCCAAGCACCCGCCGACCCGTGAGCGCCTGGAAGGTGGCCGCGCCCACAAACCGCGTGGCCGCCTCGGTCATGATCACATCCACCTGCGCCCCGGCCAGCGTCAGGTCGCGGGCGAGCTGCGCCACCTTATAGGCGGCGATACTCCCACAGACCCCGAGTACGATCTTTTTACCCGTAAGAATGTCCATAGGGGCACCCATGGCCTCTGCTCCATCGAAAACCGCGTCGGCATTGTAGCATAAAGACTGGGGCAGGCACACCCACTGAAGCAAGGCTCCGTCAAAGTTGCCCTCCGACCCTCACCCCCTGCCCCTCTCCCTGAGCGGGAGAGGGGGCTGGGGGGTGAGGGCTGAGCGGCGATCACACGACTTTGACGTAGCCCTGCCACTGAAGTGTGTCACGTTGACAGGCAGTAGCGGCCCTGCTATAGTACCGTATCATTGCTGCAGTGTTGTACTCATCCAGAGCGGTGAGGTTTTTTTATGCCCGTAGAGCAATTCCCCCCCAACCACGGCCCGAGTACCGCCGCCGTCCACGCCGGCGAGCATCGCCAGCGTGCCCACGACTCGATCACTACACCCATCGTCCTTGCGGCCACGTATCCCTTTGATGACACCGCCGCCCTGATCGAATTTCAGGAGGGGCGGGTTGCTCGCGAGGAGTACGGGCGCTACGGCAACCCCACCATCCGCGCCGCCGAGTCCAAGCTCGCCGCGCTGGAGTCGCCGCAGGGCCACGATGTCGCGCTGCTCTGCCCCTCGGGTATGAGCGCGATCACCACCACGATCCTGGCGATGGTGCCCTCAGGTGGTCATATTATCCTCACGGACGACGGCTACCGCCGCACCCGCCAGTTTGTCCTCACCATCCTGGCTCGCCTCGGCGTCGAGCATACCGTGGTGCCTACCGGCGACTACGCGGCTCTTGACGCAGCCGTGCGCCCTGGCCAGACCCGCCTGATCATCAGCGAGTCGCCCACCAACCCGTACCTGCACGTCATCGACATGCCACAGGTGGCGGCGATTGGCCGCAAGCATCGGGTAAAAACGATGATCGATGCCACCTTCGCCACGCCCTACAACCAGCGCCCCTTGGAGTACGGCATCGACTTGGTGACCCACAGTTGCACCAAGTACCTCGGCGGACACAACGATCTGCTGGCCGGTGTGGTCATCGGCAACCCGAACATCATCAGCGCCCTGCGCGACGCCCAGGGCATCCTCGGGTGCATCTGTGATCCGCACAGCGCCTACCTGCTTATGCGCGGGCTGAAGACCTTCGCCCTGCGCATGGAGCGCCAGAACGCCAGCGGTATGGCTATCGCCCAGTTCCTTGAGGCCCACCCCCGCGTGGCTCGCGTCCACTACCCCGGTCTGCCCAGCCACCCGGATCACGCCGTGGCCGTGGCCCAGATGCGCGGGTTCGGCGGGGTCGTCTCGTTCGAGGTCGATGGTGGCTTGACGGAGACCTCGAACTTTATTGACCGCCTGCGCATTCCCTACATTGCCCCGAGCCTGGGCGGTGTCGAAAGCCTGGTGGAGCAGCCTTCCCTGATGAGTTTCTACGAACTGAGCAGCGAGGAGCGTCTGGCCGTCGGTATGCGCGATAACCTCGTGCGGCTCTCGTGCGGGATTGAGGATGTCGCCGACCTGATCGCCGATCTGACGCAGGCCCTCGATTTATTTTAGGTTTTAGATTTTGGATTTTGGATTTCGGATTGCAGCAATCAAAAATCCAAAATCTAAAACCTAAAATCCAAAATCCAAAATCCAAAATCCAAAATCACTATGCACTCACACCTTCAGCGTCGCCTTGCCGCAGGCCAGATCGTTGTCACCGGCGAGATGGCCCCGCCCAAGGGGGCCGCGCCCGAGCGGCTCATCCAGCTCGCCGAAGGCATGTGCGCGAGCGTTGATGCGATCAACCTCACCGATAATCAGCGCGGCGTGGCCCGCATGTCGGCCCTGGGTGCATCCGCCTTGTTGCGCCAAGTCGGCATCGAGACCATCCTCCAGATGACGTGCCAGCACCGCAACCGGATCGCCCTCCAGGCCGACGCCCTCAGCGCGTCCGCCCTCGGCGTGCGCAACTTCCTGTGCATGACCGGCGACCACCCGCGCATCGGCGACCACCCCGAGGCCAAGAACGTCCTCGACCTCAACTCCTTCCAGCTTATCCGCATGATGCGCAAGCTGCGCGACGAGGGTCGCTTCGAGTCGGGGACGCAGATGAAGGACGCCCCGCAGTTCTTCCTCGGCGGCGTGGCCAACCCGAATGTGGAGCGGGCTGCCCGCCTGGAGAAGAAGATCGAGAGCGGTGCCGAGTTTATCCAGACCCAGTTGATCTTTGATGTGGCCCGCTTCCGTCAGTGGATGGCCGATGTGCGCGCCGCCGGTCTGCACCAGCAGGCCCACATTCTCGCAGGCGTGATGGTGCTGCGCCGTGCGAACTCGGCCCTCTACCTGCGCGACCACCTGCCCGGCACGCTTATGCCCGACACGATTGTGGATCGCATGCAGGCCGCCGCAGACTCCGAGCGCGAGGGGATCACGATTGCCGCCGAGTTGGTGAGCGAACTGCTGAGCGTCGAAGGCGTGGCCGGGATCCATATTATGTCGGTGGACTGGACAAAGGCCATCCCGCAGATCGTGGCCCAGGCTGGCCTGCTGCCCCGCCCACCCCTGCCTGAAACCTTGTAGGGGCGATGCGTCGCCTCTACCTGATTAACAAAAAGAGAGATAATCATGGCAATTACGCTTAAATCAGCAAAGCAGATCGAACTACTGCGCGATGCGGGCCAACTGGTGCGTGCCACCTTCGATGTGCTGCGCTCCCACGTGCGGGTCGGCGTTACCACGGCGGATCTCGATGCGATAGCCGAGGAGTTTATTCGTAGCCGTGGGGCCGAGCCCGTGTACAAAGGCTACGTGCCGCCCGGTCGGCGCGGAACCATCCCGCCCTTTCCCGCCACCATCTGCGCCTCGGTGAACGATGTGATCTGTCACGGCATCCCCAACAAGAAGGAGCGCCTGCGCCAGGGCGATGTGATCGGCGTTGATATTGGGCTGCGCCTCAACGGCTGGATCGGCGATGCCTGCGAGACCTTCCCGGTGGGTGATGTGGATGATGAGACTCACCGACTTCTGGAGGTGACCAAGGCGTGCCTGAACCTCGGCATCGCGCAGGCCCACATCGGCAACACGCTGCGCCAGGTTGGCGCGGTGATCCAGCAGCACGCCGAGGCCAACGGTTTCTCGGTGGTGCGCGAGTACACCGGCCACGGCCTCGGTAAGAATCTGCACGAGGATCCGACGGTGATCCACTACGATGATCCGCTCAATACACGCAAGATCCTGGGCGGTATGGTCTTCACGATTGAGCCGATGGTGAACGCTGGCACCGCGCTGACAAAAGTTGACCGCGATGGCTGGACGGTGCGGACGGGCGATGGGCGGCGCTCGGTGCAATTTGAGCATACCCTGGCAATCACCGACGCTGGCCCGATTGTGCTGACGGCATAATACTGCGTAAGGAGCGCACGCATGAGCGAGCAACGCCCTCTTGAGTTCGACCTGGTGAACGCACTGCTGGCGGGCAACCACGAGTCGGCGCGCACGATCGCCGCCGCGCTCTACCAGCGCGGGTTTGACTACGCCAAAATTGAGGAGGTTCTCACGCAGCACCCGCAGCTAGAGGAGCCGCTCTGGGAGTTGCTCCAGAAGGTGACGCCCATCCCACGGCGGGTGGCCAAGCGCCGGGCGATCCGCGCCGCCGAGGAGCGCGACTGGGGCGACTGGGAAGAGGGGAAGAAGAAGTTTTAGACAGAACGCCCGCAGCACCTTCGCGCTGCGGGCGTTCTGTCTGCGTGCGAGCTAACGCACGCGGTAGATCACAATCGAGACGGGGCCGCTGCTGTCACGCAACATAATTTCGACCGAGTCACGCATGATCGCGCCACGGCTCAGCGGGTCGAAGTTTGTGCGCCCCTCAACATAGTAGTAGTAGGTGGAGCCGCCCAAGCTCAGACCGCGCACGTTGCTGGCAGGCACGCTTATACCGGGTTGCACATCGATCAGCGGGTCGTTGATCGTGCCACTGAGGCTCCCGCGCACCATCTCAACAACCGGCGCCAGGTTGCTCCGTGAGGCAAAGGGTGTACCAGAGGGCAGCAGCCAGAACAGCGCCCAGATAAGTACGCCGAAGAGCAGCATAAGTTCGCCGCCCATCAGCACCATGAGCCCACGTGAGTTGATGCGCCGAACTGGCCTGACTTTGGTTATCAGGACGCCATCCGCGCCCTGACGGGTCGTAACATTGATCACGGCGTGGCCCCCCCGCTACACGAGCGCCGTTCTGAATTCGGTGAATGTGATGAAGTTGCAAATCGAGTATCTGCGTAGTGTAGCAGAAATACTTAACAATTACCATAGTCCAAAGGATATAGTTTGGACGACGCTGGTGCGATCTTCCAGGGCTGGTGCAACGTCCGCAGAACGCCGGACAGCCCTCACCCCCCAGCCCCCTTTCCCTGAGCGGGAGAGGGGGAGTCGGATGCGTCCTGCTGCGGAATCCCCCCTCTCCCCGTGAGGGAGAGGGGCAGGGGGTGAGGGCTGTCCGGTGACGTTGCAACAGCTCTGCAACATCCCTGGAGGGCTGCACCGTGCTAGAATGCAAAATGCACGATGCAAAATGCACGATGCAAAATGCACGATGCAAAATGCAGAGCGGCACACCTTCTGCACTCTGCACTCTGCACTCTGCAATTGCACGTATAGCAATCCTCTTGGGGTTGTTGTGTGGAGTCAAGGCTTTAGCCGGATAAGGCCGCCTAAAGGCTCGACTCCTTTTCATAACCAGTTTAGGATTGCTATAGGAGGCACGATGATGGAGCCTAAACGCAAGCGTAGCGACGGCAGAAATTGGATCAGCTTGGTGATCTTCCTAGTGATCGCCTTCGGCTCGCCCGTGTCGAAGTTCATCACTAGCTTGATCTTCCAGACGACTGGCCAGCCGGTTAGCTCCAGTACCCTAGCCATTGGCCTAGTCTCGCTAATTGTCCTTGCGGTGGCCGTCTCGGTCATCAGTTCGGTGGTGCGCGGCGTCGGGCGGATTAACACCGGCAGCGAAACCCAGCTACCTTCGGGGCCGATGCCCGCGCCGCCCCCGATGAACGCTGGCGGCACGGATCAATCGACATCGCAGTTCCCTGGCAGTCCGCGTTTCGAGCCGATGATCAACCCGCGCATCCTCGCCTTTGGTATCATCGGCCTCATCTTCTTCGGCGGCGTCTTTCTGGCTATCCTGTCCATCTTCGGCGCTCTATGAACATCTACGACCCATTCGCCCGCTACTATGACGCCGATTTCCGCGATCATATCGAAGATCTGCCCTTCTACCGCGAGCTATCTCACCGTGCGGGCGGGCCGATCCTGGAACTGATGTGCGGCACCGGGCGCGTGCTGAAGCCCCTGGCTGAGGCCGGCCACCAGATCACTGGCGTGGATATCTCGCCCGCGATGCTCGCCATCGCCCGCGATCACCTCGCCGAGTCCGGCCTGTCGGCGACGCTCATCGAGGGTGATGTGCGCAGTGTCGCCCTGCCCGCGCAGAGCTTCGGCATGGCTTTCATCGCCATCAACTCGTTTATGCACATGGAGACGGTGCGCGACCAACTGGCGACCCTGGAGACGGCTCGCCGCGCCCTGATCCGCCGAGGCACTTTGGTGATCGACCTGTTCAACCCCGACCCGACCGAGATCGTTCGTGAGGATAACCGCATCGTCCTTGATCGATCCTACGACCTCGATGGTCGCCGGGTGCAAAAGTTTGTCGCCATTGATAGCGACGCCGCCGCGCAAAAGTCATACGTCACCTTCTTTTACGACGAGAGCGACGCTGAGGGTCGGGTCAGCCGTCGCACCATGCACTTCACGATGCGCTGGTACTACCGCTACGAGATCGAACACCTGCTGGCCAGGGCCGGCTTCACCGTGCGCGCTATCTACGGCTCCTACGACCTCGATGAGTACATCACGGGCAGTCCACGCCTGATCGCCGTCGCTGCGCCAGGAAAGTAGCTCCTCAGACAAGGTTCGCAGGTACTTTACAGTTTGTCGCCGGACAGCCCTCACCCCCCAGTCCCCTCTCCCCGTGAGGGAGAGGGGCAGGGGGTGAGGGTCGCACAGAACTGTAAAGTAAATTTGCTAAGTCTGAAACCATGTCTAAGGGATGGTTCAATCCAGCGTGACAGTTCAGCGATGAAACGATGACGCGGTGAGGCGTTCCGTATCGCCTCATCGCCTCATCGCCTCATCGCAAGACTGTAAAGCTGAATGTACCCATTTTGAAAC
>CAIRFY010000383.1 GCA_903877945.1 uncultured Oscillochloris sp.
CTGAAAGGGTGTGTCTGTTTTGGACGCCCTCCGGACTTTGCTCATGCCCTGGCGTGCGTGTCCTCACCAGTTCGTCGTCAGCGACGGCTATGGTATGATGGCTGCAACGTCTGGGAGAATAACATGCGTGGATTTCGCATCGACTGGCGCTGGGTCGCCCTGATCGCCTTTGTCGCCGTGCTGGCCAACGGGCGCTCATTGCCCTGGCCTATCACGGCCCTCGTACTTGGCGCGAGCGGTGGCTACCTGATGGTTCTGGCCTGGCGGGCCGGGGGGAGTCTGGGTGGGGGCCGCCCCGCCGACGCGCAGGTGACATACTGGCGTGGGCAGCGTATCGAAATCCCCAGCCGCCCCCGGAAACCGAGTCCGGTGGCCTGGGGCGAACTAATCCCCGCCATTGTCTACGCGCTGATTGGCCTGGCACTGCTGCTGGGGGCCGCCTCAATTGTGATCACCCAGCTATTCCTTGTCGTCGAGGTATAACCCTTATGGTCGTAAGTGGCCTATTTCAGCGCAAGCGGCTGATCACGGAGCGGCAGGAGGAACTGCTGAATGAGCTGCGGGGGCTGATCACGCGCCTGCTCGCCAGCTTTGAGCGCTTCTCCGACACCGACTCTGGCGATGCCCGGACGCTTCAGGAGATTCTGGCTCACCTCGACGAGCTATTTCTGATTGTGGTGGCCGGTGAGTTCAACGCGGGCAAGTCAAGTTTCCTCAACGCCCTGCTCGGCGACCACGTGCTGCCCGAGGGGGTGACGCCGACCACGGACACGATCACGTTGCTCCAGTACGGCGATGAACCCCATAGCGAACTGCGCTCCAGCGGCCTGCGCGTCCACACCTACCCCGCCGAGGTATTGCGCCAACTGAGTATTGTGGACACGCCCGGCACCAACGCCGTAATCCGTCACCACGAGCAGCTTACCCGCAACTTTATCCCACGGGCTGACCTAGTTCTCTTTGCTACGTCAGCCGACCGTCCCTTCACCGAGAGCGAGCGCAGTTTCTTGGCCCTGATCAAAGAGTGGGGCAAGAAGATCGTGATCGTCCTTACCAAGATCGACATCCTCACCCCCGCTGAGCTTGAGCAGGTGCTGGGCTTCATCCGCGAGAACGCCCGCGATCTGCTGGGCATCACCCCAGACATCTTCCCGGTGTCGGCGCGTGAGGCGCTGCGGTCACGGACGATAGGCGGCAACGAGGGCGAGGAACTCTGGGCACGTAGCCGCTTCAGCGCGATTGAGGCGTATGTGGTTGATCATCTCGATGAGGAGATGCGGGTGCGGCTGAAGCTGCTCTCGCCGCTGGGCGTGGCCCAGCGCCTCTCGACCAAGTACCTCCAGGTGGTAGAGATCCGCCTGGAGACGCTGCGCGAGGATCTGGCGACGATTGACAACATTGAGCAGCAGATCGCTCTCTATCGTGACGACCTGAAGACCGATGTGCAGTACTATTTGGGCGAGATCGACTCAATCATGCACGATCTGGTTGACCGAGGCGACCAGTTTTTTGAGGAACACATCCGGCTCACGCGCCTGCCCGACCTGATGAAGAGTGACAAACTGCGGGCGGCCTTTGAGCGCGAGGTGGTCGGCGAGGTCAGCCAGCAGATCGACCAGAAGATGCACACCCTGATCGACTGGATGATCGAGAAGAACTTGCGGCTACAGCAGAGCAACGACGAGTACGTGAAGCGGCGGGCCACACAGCACAGCGAGAAGCTGATCGGCAACGTCGGTGGCACCTTCGACTACAACCGGCGGACAATCCTGGACACCGTGGGTCGAGCAGCGAGCGAGGTCGTGGCCAGCTACGACAAGGAGACCGAGTCGCAGTTGCTCGTAGACGAAGTGCGGGCATCGATAGCGGCGACGGCGCTGACGGAGATGGGGGCGGTGGGACTGGGCGCGCTGCTGGTAGCGATCTTCCACACGGCGCTGCTGGATATGACCGGCATTCTGGCGGCGACGTTGCTGGCGGTAGGCGGGTTCGCGCTGCTACCAGCGAAGCGGCGGCAGGCAAAAAAAGCCCTACACGAGCGGGTGGGCCTGCTGCGCGAACAGATGCGGCAGAGCGTCGAGCGGCAATTTGAGCGCGAGGTTGATCGCTCGCTGAGCCACGTGCGCGAGCGGAACATGCCGTTCACACGGTTCGTGCGCGCCCAGCGCGGGCAACTCGGCGATCTCCAGCAGGTCTTCGCCGACATTGACACGGGTTTAGGGCGATTGCGCAAAGAAATCGCGTAGGGGGAACAGTTGTAGGGGCGGATCGCGAGCCGCCCCTACGGTGGCGCGGAAACAGACATCGCCCCTGACGCATGCGTCAGGGGCGATGTCGGTGCATCTTCCCAATCGAGTGTGGTTGTGTGCGGATCGACAGACCCGCTGATAGGTTGATAGGCCTATCCCTAGAAAGGAGGTGATCCAGCCGCAGCTTCCGCTACGGCTACCTTGTTACGACTTCGTCCCAGTCGCGACCCCTGCCCTCGGCCGCTGCCTCCCTTGCGGGTTAGCCCACGGACTTCAAGCATTGGCCACTCCCATGA
>CAIRFY010000384.1 GCA_903877945.1 uncultured Oscillochloris sp.
GATTGCCTCTATTCGCGCTATTATGCGACCTTTGATGCGTTTTGCACCGCGATCACGCAGTGTCTCGCCACCGCCCATACCGACCACCGGCTCGAGCTCGAAACCTTGCTCTCCTGGCACTTCCAATCGTTCAAAAACGTCTAAAATCAAGCCGTGTAGAGTATAGGTAGGCAGGTAGACAGTTCGCTACTCGCGAATCCGAACGAAGAGACGGGTGTGCCGGCCGCGCCCGCCAACGAGTCTCCGTTACAGATGCACCCGCTTGAACTGTGGGCACGACTCAGCACACAGCAGCGCGAAATTGACATCCTCTTGCTACGGCAGATGGCTACGGATCATAACCTCCCTAGTGGCGGCTACGGCTGGTATTGGGTGGGCCGGGCCATTATGGTCACGGCTATGGGGCCAGAGCCTAGCGATTGGTGGGCAAAACTCAGGATTGTCATGCGCCAGTGGCGAGACACTGGTACCTATGGCATTGAATCACCCACTGTCTCCCGTCGGCCCCGTGCTACCTCCCCAGCGGCTCCAGCGCAAACCACAAACCTCCCAACCACCGGCGGCAAACTCTCCGATATGCCCATCCTGATCGCCAAAGGCATATCGGGCAGAGAACGCGCTGACATCCTGGCACGATTTCGCCGGGCCGCAGCCGGTGGCGACATCGCCACTCAGCAACGCATCCTCTCAGATCTCTCGGAGCGCACCAATGACCCCACCAACCGTACCCTATGACATTCATGCCGAGCGGGCTACGCTCGGATCACTCTTACTGGAGCGGGATGCTATCGTCGTTGTGGGCCAATGGCTCAAGGCCGAACACTTCTACCTGGAAAAGCACGCACTAATCTACAGTGCCGTACTCGCCTGCTACCAGCGCCGCGAACCGCCCGACATCACCACCGTGTCGAGCGAACTGCGCCGCACGGGGGCACTAGAGATTATCTGCGGAACGAGCCTGTTGGGCGAGCTGATGACCGAGATTCCCACGGCGATCCACATTGAATACTACGCCCGCACCGTCGAACGCACGGCCTTGGGCCGAGCGCTGATTGAGGCAGGCGGAAAAGTGTCTGCGTTGGGCTACGATGACTCCTGTGACATCGAGGAGCGCATGAGCGCCGCCGGGCAGCTCATCTATCAACTGGCCACACAGCGCCAGGTCGCTGGAGGCTTCACCTCCCTGTCCACCGTCGCCAGTGAGTACATGGATTCCGTGCAGGCCGCCGAGGATGGGGAGCTGCTCGGACTTTCCACCGGCTACCCCGATCTGGATACCATCACGCAGGGACTCAAGCCGGGAGAGTTGATTGTGCTCGCCGCACGCCCTGGAGTAGGCAAAACCTCGCTCATGCTCTCGATAGCCTACGGGTTGGCCGTGGCCGGTCACCGCATCGGCATCTTCTCGCTGGAAATGGATCGCGATCTGTTGCTCCAGCGGCTTCTGGCGATGAAACTAAACATTGAAACCGCGCACATCCCGCGCCTCATCCGCAGCGGCAACCAGAAGGCGATCAACGCTCTGGCCGAACTGGCCGAACTGGACATCCACATTGACCACTCAGGCGCACTAAACATCACTACCCTGCGGGATCGCGCACGCCAGTTGACCGCAGAGAAGCCGGTAGACCTATGGGTAGTGGACTACCTGCAACTGGCGAAGTCAGACAGTGACCGTGATGACGATGTGCGCAGGGTCACCGCAGTCAGTAACGGACTGATGGGCATGGCCCGTGAATTTCGGTCGCCGGTATTGGCCCTCAGTCAGCTTTCACGGGCTGTCGAGGGCCGGGCCGAACACATCCCGATGCTGAGCGATTTACGTGGCTCTGGAGCGCTAGAACAGGATGCGAGTCAGGTCTGGTTCATCTATCGCGATGAACTGTATCACCCCGAATCTGAGAAAAAGGGATTAGCAGAAATTCACGTGTCCAAACACCGCAACGGCGGCACGGGCATGGCCATGACCCGATTTGAGGCGCGCACGACGCGGTTTTGGCCACTATGAAACGCCTAGAGGGGGAGGGAAGGATGCCCACCATCACCATGGAGATTGACTTACTTTCGGAAGCGGAGTCCATCGTCCAGCGCCATGTGAACACCATGATCGCGTTTCATGCCGCGCTGCCGCCCGAACACCGTGTCGAGTGGACTGTCGCTGACAGCCTACGGATCTTGCTGGCCCGTGCCATTCGTGAGGAGGGGGAGTATCAGAAACGGAAGGATGATCCGCGTTCTCAGGACGAATTTCCGCGACCAGGAGTGTACTAAATGCACCTCATACGCATTGGCGAAGATCAACATTGACCAGGTAGAAGCGGCGATACAGTGGCAGAAAGGTATCTAGCCAACAATGGCCATCACCTCACACGAGATCAAATCCAGCGAGTCCACGACGGCAGCTATCTTCAGCCGATCCAAACTGGCACAACGGCAACCGATGATAAAGCGCGGGCTGGCGTTCGGGCTATGGGGAATATCAATAGGCGGGTCGTTGTTGTGGGGCGGTGGCGGGCTGGCCGCGTGGATGACGCTCACCCCCAACTGGGGCGGCGTGCTGACGGCGGTCGCCGCGCAGGTTGTCTGTTCGGTGGTGCAGTGGGTCTGGTGCCATACGTGGTGGAATCCGTACTATCTTGCCGCGCTGGCGGTGTCCAGCGGCACCACCACGCTCGGATTCTGGCCACTGGTGCATCCGGGCCTGACGCGCATGCTACAATCCTTAGACGGGTCGCTGTGGACATTCTACGGGCCGTACATTGCCGGGGGAATCATGATCCTCGGCGCGTTGGTCGCCGACATCTATCCCGAAAAGGTACTCACGACGTAGGAGGGTCTATGAGTGCAGATAGCATCGTGGCGTTTATCATGCTGGGCTGCATCTTCCTGTTCGCTATCGGGATCGCTATGTCGCAACTGTTCGACCGCTACTGCGCGTGGGCCGACAAGCGCGATGCTGTAAAGGCTTCACGCACGACTCACACCGCTGATTATGTCGAGCGGCGCGGGGATGATGCGGAACACAAACGCACCTTCCGCACTTCCCGCCCGGAAGCGGAAGCGGAAGGAACGCGGAAGCTGGCATGCGGAAGTGACGATGGTATGGTCGTGCTGACACAAAATGCTTTACAGGCGCAGTTGGACGACGCAAACCGCGACGGGATGGTACGCGCCTTCGCGGCCATCTACCGGGGCGGGTATCTCGCGCCAGGGAAGGTCTCGGCGGCGAAGCAGGCGCTCTTCGGGGTGAGTGGGGGGCGCAAGCTCCAGGGGCTTAATGCCGCCATTGATGCCGTAGTCGTGCCCGTCCCGCCACCGGAGCCGCCCCAGATGACCCCGCTCGCGCAGCGAGCGGTACCGAACGGTCTGCGCTTCGCTGGCGCAGCGCTGGATGAGCAAGACGAAGGATAAAGGAGTCGCGTGATGAGTCTGACTGTTGAACCACAGCCGATCCCACTGACGACCACGCCCGAGGGTGTGGTCCGCATCAGTGGCACTCGTGTGCCGTTAGAGACCGTGGTTCGTGCCTTTCATCTGGGGGCGACACCCGAAGAGATTGTCCAGGACTTCTCTACGGTGACGCTGCCCCAGGTTTACGCCGTGCTCGCGTACTACCTCGCCCACCGCCCAGAGGTTGATGCCTATATTGCCGAGCGTGCAGCCGCCAGCGTGGACGCCCGTGTGAAGAATGAGACCTTCTTTGATCCAACCGGCATCCGGGCGCGACTCCTCACGCGCCAGACGGCGCGAGGAGATGCCGCGTGAAACTCCTTGCTGATGAGAACTTCCGTGGCGCAATCGTGCGCGGCCTCCTGCGCCGTCGCCCCGATCTGGATCTCGTCCGGGTGCCCGATGTCGGGCTGATGGAGGCCGACGACCCGACGATCCTGGCGTGGGCGGCCAGCGAGGGGCGTCTGGTGCTGACCCACGATGCGGCCACCTTTATCGGCTTCGCCTATCACCGGGTAGACGCTGGCTTGCCAATGCCAGGTATCATTGAGGTGCGACAAGATCTGCCAATTGGCCCCGTCATTGAGGATCTCCTCCTGCTCATTGACGCAAGCCATGAGGGTGAATGGGATAGTCGCGTGCTACATCTTCCGCTTCGGTGACGACCAGGAGAATCAGCACGGCCCCCAGGTCACACGACCCGGGGGCCGTCTCTGCTATCACCTAGATTTCTTCA
>CAIRFY010000385.1 GCA_903877945.1 uncultured Oscillochloris sp.
CAAAATGGGTACATTCAGCTTGACAGTTCAGCGATGAGGCGATGAGGCGATGAGGCGATACGGAACGCCTCACCGCGTCATCGTTTCATCGCTGAACTGTCAAGCTAGATTGAAACATGCCTTAGGCATGTTTCAAAATGGGCACATTCAGCTTTACAGTCTTGCGACGAGGCGATGAGGTGATGAGGCGATACGGAGCGCCTCACCGCGTCATCGTTTCGTCGCTGAATTGTTAAGCTGATTTGAACCATGCCTTAGTGTTCAGAGCGCCAATCTCACCGCCGGGTCGCCGAGCAGGACGTAGTTTCGTGCGTCGTTACGAGACATCCAGAGCCGCGAGAGTTTTTGGGGATCGATGCTTGCCCCGTACATGTTCTCCTCGATCTCCTGGGTCAGAGTCAGCGAGCGGGCACCCTGGATGATATTGAACTGGTCGGTGGCGCTACCGACGGGCATGCCTTGCAGCAACCGCCCGATCACATCTTGGAAGGGCTGAATCTGGCTGGTGTTACCGGCAGTGGTGCCGCTGAACGAGAATGTCCAGGCCCGCTCGACATGGCCGAGTACCGCGAGGGTACCGTTGGCCAGCATGCGCTGTGGGAGCTGGGCGATGAACGGGAAGGGCGCGACGGTCGGGCGCTGTTTGTTGGTGTCGAAGATGAACTCGTCCTGCTGCGGACAGCCCGCGCTGTAGCAGGCGAACAGGAAGGCGATCATCCCCTCCAGGTTGACGTTCGACATCCCATCCAGATCTTCGCCAGCCAGCCAGTGCTCGCGCTTGATGCTGCCAAACTCGAAGTCGGCGGTGACGAGCGCCCCCTGATTCAGCACCAGGCGGGAGGGGTCACTCATTGGCAGACCTACGCCGTGGCTGGCGGTGAACAGCAGGGCCGGTGGTGCGCTGGCGCTCAGTAGCCGCTCCAGATTGCTGCGGGTGGCCTCATCGCCCATGCAGACCGTCTGGCCAACGCCCTTTGCAGTGGCGAGCGGGCTGGTCTTGCTCCACGCAATCAGCGGGGTGACGAGTTCATCGGCGCTGCGCTGGGTAGAGGTGTCGTCCTCGTGGCGGGTGCCGAAGAAGGCGATCTCCCTGGACAGGCGCGTCGCCACGTCGGCGCGGCTCTCCCACGCCGCCACTCGTTCGGCGTACATTTGGTAGTCGGCGAGGCGGTGGCGACCGTCGGCATCGCTGAAGACCAGGCGGCCCACGCCCCAGAACATATCCAACTCGTACTGGAAACTCAGCGGGATGAAGATCTGATCAGTAGGGTTCAGCGGGCCAGGGCGAGCGACGATCATCAGGTAAAAGGGGACGCCGAGGGCGGGATTGACCGGTGCCTGCGAGACGCCGTTGCGATCAAGCCAAGCGTTCACCCGCTCGCCGGGGCGCACCAGCAGCACCGGCGGCACCTCGCCCCAGTGGGTTTTGAGGGTTTTGTTGAGGCCGTCCGTATGCCGAACGACCCAATCCCCGCAGGTGGCATCGCCCGTCTGGAAGTCGAAGTCGAGCCTGCTGAAACCCATCTGGCGCATACGGTGCTGGACGAGCGGCCAGATGGCCTGGAGTACCGCAATATCCTCTTGGGCGTGGATCACCACGGCCCAGCGGGCCTCCTCGATCTTGTTCTGATCGACCCCGGCGATTGTGCCAAGGTGCCCCTCTTTTTGCCCCTTAAGCACCTCCTTTTTGGCTTGGATCGCATCGGCCAGCGGCGGCTCTTCGCTCTGGCCCGGGTCGTAGGTCGTGATCTTCGCCTCATGCAGCCGCCTGAGGTCGCTATCAATCCCCTCGCCCTGGGCCAGGGCGGCCACGGTGGCGGCATCGATCCGCAGCAGCGGTCGGCCACACACGCCGTCGATCCCGTTCGGATAGAGTTCTTCAGTGTTTTTGCCGCTTTCCTCGCTGAGAAAGACCAGCGGCGCAGCGTAGCCGCCCTCACTCGGCGCAGCGGCGGGGGTGAGCGCAGCAACTGGCGTGGCGGGTGGAGCATCCCCAAGGGCCGCCGCAAAAGCGTGTTCAAGCTGATCGATCCGCTGCGCGAGATCCCCGAAGACCTGCCTAATCTCGCGCAGTTCGTTGTAGAGCGTGCGGATCTGGGTATCCGGCATCCCCGTTCCTCGCGTGTTTAGATCCAATACCTTTCAAATAACGAATCTCCCGCCGATCAGCCCTCACCCCCCAGCCCCCTCTCCCTGAGCGGGAGAGGGGGAGTCGGATGCGTCCTGCTACGGAATCTTCCCTCTCCCCGTGAGGGAGAGGGGCTGGGGGTGAGGGGGCAAGGTCGGCATAGATCGGCTTATGTGAAAGGTAGTACATTCAGATTGCCAGCTTCACCGCCGGGTCGCCCAGCAGGGCGTAGTTGCGAGCGTCGTTGCGGGCCATCCACAGCCGCGACAGCAGCGACGGGTTGGGGATGCTGCCATCGAAGCCTTTATCTAGCTCCTGGGTGAGATCGAGAGATCGGGAACCCTGAATGACGTTGAACTGATCAGTCGCGCTGCCCGCCGGCATACCGCGCAGCAGTCGGCTGAGTACATCCTGGAAGGGCTGGATCTGGCTCTTCACGTTCTCGGAGCCGCTGAACGAGTAGGTCCAGGCTCGCTCAACGTGGCCGAGGACGGCCAGCGCACCCTTCGCCAACATGCGCTGCGGAAGCTGGGCCACGAACGGGAAGGGCGCGATCTGCTGGCGCTTCTTGCTGGCATCGAAGATGAACTCGTCCTGCTGCGGGCAGCCCGCGCCGTAGCAGGCGAACAGGAAGGCGATCATTCCTTCCAGGTTGGCGTTGGACATCCCGTCCAGATCTTCACCAGCCAGCCAATGTTCGCGCTTAATGCTGCCAAACTCGAAGTCGGCGGTGACGAGGGAACCCTGATTCATCACCAGGCGGGAGGGATCGCTCATCGGCAGGCCCACGCCGTGGCTGGCGGTGAAAAGCAGGGCGGGAGGGGTGCTGGCGCTGAGCAGTTGCCCCAGGTTGTTGCGGGTGGCATCGTCGCCCAGGTAGGTCGTCTGGCCGAGGCCCATGCGCGTGGCGAACGTGCTGGTCTTGCTCCAGTTCACCAACGGGGCAACCAGCTCGTCGGCGCTACGGATGGTCGAGTTGTCGTCCTCGTGGCGGGTGCCGAAGAAGGCGATCTCTTTGCGCAGGCGCGATGCCGCGTCGGCGCGGCCCTCCCAGGCTACCACCCGCTCGGCGTATGTCTTGTAGTCATCGAGGCGGTGGCGACCGTTCGCGTCGCTGAAGATCAAGCGGCCCACGCCCCAGAATACATCGAGTTCATACTGGAAGGAGAGCGGAATGTAGATCTGGTCGGTGGGGTCGAGCGGGCCGGGACGACCGACGAGCATCAGGTAGAAGGGCACGCCGCGTGTAGGATCGACCGGCCCCTGCGCGACACCGTAGCGCTTGAGCCAGGCGTTTGTTCCCTCGCCGGGGCGGGCCAGCAGCACCGGCGGCACGGTGCCCCAGGAGTCGGCCAGAGTCTTCGTGCCGCCGTCGGTGTGACGACCGAGCCAAACTCCACAGTTGGTGTCGCCGCTCTGGAAGTCAAAGTCCAGCTTGCTGAAGCCCATCTGGCGCATGCGGTGCTGGATGAGCGGCCACAGCGCCTGGAGCATCGCCACGTCCTCCTGGGCGTGAACCACCACCGCCCAGCGCGCCTCCTCGATCTTGTCCTGATCGATGTCCCCGGTGGTGCCAAAGTTCGTGTTCGCCTTGGTGTTGTAGACCTCCGCCATCTCCGGCGACTCTTTGCCCTGACCTGTGGCCAGCTTGGCTGCCGTGGCCTCGTCAATCTTGAGCAGAGGCTGGCCCGTGTTGCCGTCAATTCCGTTGGGGTAGAGTTGCTCAGACTCCTCGCCCGCCCCGGTGTTAATGAAGACCAGGGGCGCGCTGTACGGGATCGTCTCCTCGACCTCGGCGGGGGCGGCGGGAGTATCGGGGGCGGCGGCCACCGGGACGGGCGGAGCCACCGGGACAGGCGGATCACCAATGCCTAACAGCGCTTGGAGTCGGCTGGCCAGGCCATCAACCTGATCACGCATTGCCAGCAGATCGGCGTAGACCGCCATCAGGTTATCGCTCCCGCTCGCCGAACCAGCCAGGCGCGCACCTTGCAACGCATTATGTACGAACGACTGAGTTGCCGCCGTCGGCTTCGCCACCGTATCCGTCACCACCCCGTCGGCCACAAAGGCCACCATATTCTGGCGGGACACCAGCAGAAAGGGCATATGGCAGTAGCCGGGGCCGTCGATGTTATCCTTGCCCCACTCAGTCCCCCAGCTATTGCGCACAATGAAGTAGCCGCCGCCGGGCGCGGTCGCATCACTGCGGTAGCCGACCACACACATGGCGTGGCCGCCTGCCTGACGCTCGCCGGGCAGCGGGAAGCGCAGCCGACCCAGCAGCGTCCCCTGAGTCGAACCCGTCCAGTGTTCGTAGATCGGCATGCCGATCATCACCGGCTTACCCTGGGCAAGCTGACTCTGGATTTGACTGACACCTACCATACCTTTGGCCTGGATCTGGCTAAAACTCGTGATCCGATGCCGCGTCGCCTCGGTGTAGGCCACGTCAGGCGGCTTCGGGCCACCGGGCTGGGCGTTGTCTGGATTAGGGTGGTAGGGCCAGGTTGCCTCCGTACAAATACCCACATCGCGCAGCATCTGGATGGCCAGATCCGGCTTGGTACCCACATCACCCTTGATGCCATCCTTCTCTTTGCAGAGATAGTAAAGAAACTGCTCCGAGAGATCGGTCGGATTATCGCTGAGGATCTGGGTCATTGCGGCCAGGGAGAAGGCCACACAGGTATTCCGATTGCCCTGGCTCTGCGGCTCGGGGACGCGCCTCGTCTTGGTCAGCGGCTCCACCGTATCGGGCAGATCGGTCACAGCGGCGAAGGATTCCTCGACCTCGGGCACACCTTCCATAATCAGGCCGTTGCCGACCTCAATATCCGCCGGGATGTCGAAGGGCGTATCCTCTGGAAGCGCTGCGCGGACCGCATCGGCGAGCGTCTTTATCTGATCCTCACTCATTCCGAGGGCCACCGAGAGCGCCTTGCGCCCGCTCTGATACTGCTGGTTGCTAGAGCGGGCGACGCTGTGGAACTCCTCGGCGGAGGTGATCCAGAAGGTTTCGGTTAGCTTCTTGCGGAGTACTTCGTCGAACCCGGTAATCGTGTCGAGTGGCGTGAGCGTGCGGTTAGTCATAACACTCCTTAGTACTACAGTTGTAGTTTGAATTACCCCCCCTAGCCCCCCCGCAAGCGGGGGGGGA
>CAIRFY010000386.1 GCA_903877945.1 uncultured Oscillochloris sp.
GGCGAGATCGGCCCTCAGGCCGAACTGATCCACGCTTTTGTCCGCGAGATCACCCCCGCCCTTAATCTGCCGGTGGCCCTCTTTGATGAGCGCCTTACCACCGTCGCCGCCGAACAGATGCTGCGCGACCTCGGGGTCAAGCCGGAGAAGCGCAAGCAGCAGATCGACCAGGTCGCCGCCTCGATCATCCTTCAGGATTACCTCGACCACACCCGCAATCAGATCGACTCCTAAGGCATGTTTCAAAATGGGCACATTCAGCTTTACAGTCTTGCGACGAGGCGATGAGGTGATGAGGCGATACGGAGCGCCTCACCGCGTCATCGTTTCGTCGCTGAATTGTCAATCTGGATTGAAACATGCCTAAGACAAGGTTCGCAGGTACTTTATAGTTTGTCGCCGATCAGCCCTCACCCCCTGCCCCTCTCCCTGAGCGGGAGAGGGAGAGTCGGACGCATCAAGGCTCGACTCCTTTTCATAACCAATTTAGGCTTGCTATAGCGCCGAAAACTGCACCAGATCGCCGGCGGCGAGAGCAACGGGCGGGCGGGCCTGCGGGTCAAAGAGGCGCATGTCGGTGCGACCAATCAGGTGCCAGCCGCCGGGCAGCCGGGCCGGGTAGATCCCGCTCAGGCCAGCGGCAATCGCCACCGACCCGGCGGGCACGGCGCTGCGCGGGGTTGATCGACGCGGGATGTGCAGGGCAGCGGGCAGCGGGCCGATGTAGGGAAATCCCGGCGCGAAGCCGATCATCATCACCCGGTACGGTTCGGCGGTGTGAGTCGCCACGAGATCATCAGGGGTAAGTCCGAGCGTCCAGGCGGCGCTCTCAAGATCCGGCCCGTCCTCGCCGCCGTAGCGCACCGGCACGCGCACCACCCGCCGCTCGCGAGAATCTCCCCGTCGCCTCGCCGTCGGCAGACCGCGCAGATGAGCCTCGACGCCCGTATGGCTCACCGCCAGCGGATCAAAGCAGACCAGCAGCGAGGCGATGGCGGGCACGGCGGCGCGCAGTCAGGGCGGCGGGTTGGCCTCTAGGGCGGCCGCCAGATCCAGCGCGGCCCGATTGGCATCGACATGTTCGCCTCCGGCATCCATCAGCAGTGCCGAGTCGCCCAGCGGGTGGAAGATCCATTTCATAGAGAATCAATGATATAGCAATCCTCTTGGAGCCGTGAAGAGGAGTCAAGGCTTCAGCCGGCTAAAGCCTTGACTCCTCCTTCACGACCGGAATAGGATTGCTATACTTACTAAAAAATATTTTACATGCGAGTAATATCATCAATGAGGTCATGCGGAAGATGCCAGTGCAGCAGGCGTAGTCCCTCAAGTCGAATCACATCAGGGTAGAGGCTCTGGTAAATAGTGCAGTTTGGAGAGCGGGCATCATAGCTCCCGCTAGCCCTGTATGTCGCTATAGCGCAGCCCCCCGCACACCAGTAGCGCCAATCGCAGGTACAGCAGCCCTCCTTCTCTTCGACCGCAAGGTTGCGCATCCCGATCTGGTCAAGCCTAATCACGTCGAGCGGGTTGGCCGCACGGATGTGGCTGATTGGCTGGTCGAGCGTCATCTGGCATTTCGCCACCTGACCGTGGTGATCGATGACGAGGTAATTCTCGCCGACTGCGCAGGTGCGCCGATGTGCCCGCGAGAGGTCGGCGCGGTCGAGCAGCGTGCTGGTGAGACTCCAGCGGGGCGGATGGCGGGCAATCACTGCGTAAGCCCGACGCATACCTGTGATTAGTTTCTGCTCGTCAGCCCGGAGATTGTGGGTCGTTCCGCCGCCGCTATGCTCGCGGTAGAAGCTGATGCTGAAGGGCAGATTACGATTAAGCAGCCATGCGAGCAGATCTGGCAGACCATCGACGCTGGCGCTCGTGACGGTGATCGCGATGTCGGGGGTGATTCCGGCGACCAAGGCGCGCTCGATCCCGGCGATCACGGTGCCTGACGAACTGCCCCCGCCGATGGTCGGGCGGTTCCTATCGTTGTCTGCGGCCATGCCGTCGAGCGAAATCATCAGGCGCAGCCCCAGGCTAGCAATGCGATCCAGCCGCCGTGGTGTGAGAGTCGTACCATTGCTGAGCAGCCCGGCCTGGAGTCCTAGCTCGTATCGGGCCGCCTGGGCCTGGGCGTAGCGGTGGGTCTGTTCGACCAGATCCATGCGTAGGCTGGCCTCGCCGCCGGCGTACTTGAGCGCGATCACGGGGTATCCGTGCTGGAGGGCCGTGCGTATGACGGCATCGACGGCATTCTGGGCCGTTGCGACGCTCATCGACTCGCCACTCTTCTGGATGTAGCAGTAGCCGCAGCGCAGGTTGCAGGCGTTCGTCAATTGTAGCCATGCGACGAGTACCTGGGGTGCTTCCGGAACCGGGATCGCGTTGTTGCCGTCGTTGAGCAAGCCAAGGGCGAAGAGTTGCTTGATCGCCTCTTGCTCCTCGATGCTGTCGCCCGCCCGTAGCGGCAGCCGCTCCAGCAGTTGAGACGCCTCGCGGTTCAACACGGCGATCTGGCTGTACGAGGGCACAAAGGCAACCTGGAACTCGTCATCCAGCGGCAGCGTGCGCAGCATCCCGTGTGGGCGCAGCGACTGCGTCGGCGGGGTAGGTCGTCGGGGGGGCTGCCAGAGCGGGTGACAGTCCTGGAGCGCCAGCGGGCGACAGTCCTGGAATATCGTGGCGCTGCGGCAATCATTCGCCAGTGATACGGCGAGGCTACAGGGTGTGTGGTGCGCTTGATCCCAGATAACGTCGATCATTGTTCGCTGTCTCTGTGCTGTATCGTAGAAGAGAAAAGCACGGTGGATATTGTCCGCCTGAACGCTTGCCCCTCGCCAGGGAAGACTGCTGCACTCACAACAGATCATCAGCCGGAATGCCCAGTTCGATATCTTCGATCACCTCCTTAAAAAGTTGATCGATTTCAGTGAACGGCTCACCCGTCAGGTTGAGGCGGCGTGCCGACCAGTAAGCCTCTTGGCGCTGGATCTCAAGGATATCTACATCGCCGATGGCGCGCATCTCGCGGCGGGCCAGGTAGCGCAGCGCCTGGATCTGGGGCGCACGGGGTGAGTAGGCCAGCAGGCAGGCGCAGGCCCGCACCATGCGTGCGCCCCAGCTTGGCAGCTTACGCTGGCCAAAGCGGCAGAGCGCGTACTGGAGTTCGATCTGACCCAGCCGCAGCCAGTAGATCTTCTGCTCGCGGGTCTCCAGCGTGTCGTTAATGCCGATACCGTCGTCGATCCGGTAGATCGTCGGCACCGCTGCGCGGGCCAGGTCAAGGTAGCGCAGCGCTTCGGCGTAGTTGTCCTCATTCACATAGGTTACGGCGATATCTTCAAGCAGGGCCGGTATGATCGGCCACTGGTTGTATCTGTCAGATGGGCAGAGATCGAGGGCCTGCTGGAGGTAGCGCCGGGCATGATCCATCTCGTCATGCCATGGCTCTTTGCGCTGGAGCCGGGCGAACCCACGGCTGCGGTGGGCGCAGCCGGTGCTTTGCAAAAACTCGATCTTGCGGGTCAGCTCACCGCTGCCCAGCCCCTCGAACAGAGACAGCGCCTCCTCGTAGCGGATGAACGCCCGCTCGTACTCTGCCTCGCTACGTTCCCGCTCGCGGCGCTGGCTGTAGGCCAGCCAACGGCGCACCTGGCCTTCGTTCTGTGCGGCGAGGGCCAGGTTGCGACGGCTGGACATGTCGAGGAAGATCACCCGTGCATCAGTCACCGCTTCCAGCGCCTCGTGGGCCAGGTTCAACTGAAGCAAGATGCGTGCGCGCGTGTTCAGGCTCACGCCGACACTATGGCGTGCGTTCATCTGTCGGTAGATCCGCAGCGCCCCATCGACATAGGCCATCCCGCGCTCGATCTCGCCCTGGAGTGCGAGGGCGTTTCCGCAGTTGTTCAAAGTTAGACCGCGATCCATGTCGATCTCGCTGCCTAGGTCGTTTTGGTAGGTCAGGGCGCGTTTGTAGCGGGCGATGGCCGCCGGCAGGTGCTGCCAGACCCGTGCGTGGTAGCCCCAGCCGGCGTAGGCGAGGCTGAGCAGCAGGGTCAGATGCTTACTGCGGCTGGCCGCCAGGCGATCCGTATCCTCAGCCTGCGCCTCTTGTGCCAGCAGCCGCTCCATCTCGGCCACCACCTGAGCATACTCCTGCTGGATCTCCTCCGCCCGGCTATCGTAGTCGGGGTGATAAAGCTTTACCTGTAGCTCGGCGACGACAAGATCGCAGCGGGCGAGGGGGTCGCCGGCAATAATCGCCGCGTAGTCGCGGCGAATGGCATCTACCGTCTGTAGGGCGCGCAGATAGCGGTTCTCGCCCTCAATGTGGGTGAAGGTGCAGCGATAGACCCAGCGCACCTGCTCTTCGTAGATCATGCGCTCCCAGCTCAGGCCACTGCGCGCGATCTGGTTGCGGTAGTAGGCACCCCACGCGGTATGGTCGTCGTAGAAGCGGGCCATCTCGCTGCGCAACATCGCGTCGAAGTCGTGGGCGTGGTTGCGGATCGCACTCACCGTGATCTCGCGGTAGTCCTGGTAGCCGGCCAGCGGGTCGGTGTCGATACACATGCGGTAGAACAGCCGCTCGGCCTGCAGGCCCTGCCTGAGCGAGGTGCGGTAGAGATCGACCGTCTCGCCAGTTAGGTCGGGGCTGGCGAGCTGCGCGTCGAGGTAGGCAATGGTCGCCTCATACCAGGTGCAGGCATCCTTGAGCTGTCCAAGCTTGCCGAAGAGCAGATCGTACAGCTCATCGTGCAGGGTGATCACTCGATCACCGATCCACTTGATAATTGGTAGCTGGACAAAGCTGGTGTAGGCATGCTCGATCCCGGCCAGATCGTGCGGGTTCTCTCCGGCGGCCAGGTGGCGCAGCAGGTCGATATCGAGCCCTTTGCGCAGGTAAAGTGCGCGGGTAAGCAGGTAGCTCCACTCGGGGTGGCGAACTGCGATCTCATCGACGATCAGCTTGAGCAGGGCCACGGTCAGCCGGGCGCTATTATCGGGGTAGCCATCGCCCTCGGTTATCAGCTCGTTCGGATCAAGCATACCGGCGCGCACACAGGCAATCGCGATCAGCAGCACAATCGGGCGACCGCTCGACGCACGGTGGAGTACATCGCTCCAGTCGGTTAGCTCTGGCGTTGCCTGCTTAACAAACAGCGCGCTCTGGTCCGCGCTCAGCGACCCGATCTCCAGCGCGATCAGCTTGTCGCCCAGTATCTCCTGGAGCAGGCGAAGCTGCGCGGCACGCGGGCGACCGGCGATGATAATGATCGTATTGGGCAACCGGCTCGCAATCTGGGCCAGCCATAGATCGAGCCGCCGGCTTGCCCGGAAGTTGAAGCGCTCGATCTCCGAGATCGCAATATCGAGGCGCTCGAAGGTGTCGATCTCGATCAGCACACGCTGCGCTGCCGCAACCGCACGATAGCACTCCAGAAAGACGCCCTCAATTTGCTGGAAGTGCTCGCTCTCCGCGTTGGAATCAACCCCGACCACATTCCGGTAAACTCGCAGGGCCTCGTCAAACCCGCTGAAGTGCTGGGCCGCTACACCCACATGGAGCAACTGGTCGCGCAGGGCGATCATAAAAATGATCGCCTGATTGAAGCGCACATCCTGTAAGTCGATCATGTGGGCGCAGAGGAAAGGGCAGCCAGCAACGTCTTTCTTCCTGGCAAGATCGCGGATGGTATGGAGCAATGATGTCTTGCCCACACCGCCCTCGCCATACAGGTAGAGCACGCGCGACTCGAAGGGTGTAGCGTTGAGGGCGGCGATGGCTGCATCGATCTCGCGCTCACGACCGATCAGGGCGCTGGGGTGCGGAAAGAACAGGCTGTCGATGTCTTGCATACCCTCCTCCTCTCAGCCCCCCCCGTTCAGGAAGAGGGGCGTATTCCTCGTCAGGAAGCGATATACTCCCCTCTCCCCGTGAGGGAGAGGGGCTGGGGGTGAGGGCTGTCCGGCGGCAAACGGTAAAGCATCCACGAAACATGCCTAAGCCTTCAGATCTCCCCGGCGGGATCATCGCCCAGGTCGCTATAGGCCTGGTCAATCAGCCGCTCGGCCATCTGCCGGGCCTGGCTGTCTTCGATCCGGTACTCGCGCGACGCCTGGTAGATCGCGGTGGCGATCAGTTTTAGCTCGTCCCTGCTGCGTCCATGGCGTAGCTCGCGCAGGATCAGCGAGTTCGCCCGCTCAAGCAGTTGCGACGAGTGGGCGTACTGGAGGACGTAGGCCAGCATCAGCAGCATGTGTCGCCCGGCATCCTGGAGATCGAGCGGGTCGCGCTGGCGAATGAGCGTGCGCGTGCGGATCTCCTGATCCCGGGTGTAGAGACCGTGGTCGTAGCTGCCGAAGCCAAGCATCATCCGCTGGAGCTCGCACTGGGCCAGGACGCGCCAGAAGCCGTAGATCGGTCGGCGGGTGCTATGCAGCCCGATCCCGCGCTCGTAGCGGTATTCGGCGGGGGCCAACACTTCGGCTCGCTGGAGGTGGATCTCAACCCGCTCGTCATACTCGTCCTGGTTGACATGGATGGTTGCCAGGTGCTCGTGCAGATCCATTATGATCAGCGCCGGCTGCCCCCGCGCGACGGCCAGATCGACCGCCCGCTCCAGCCAGGTATGGGCTGTTGAGAAGTAGTCATCGGCGCGCTCCGGCTCTACCTCCCGGTTATGCAGAGCCTGCCCGTAGCTGCGGTAGGTGCAGCCCAGCCCCTGAAACACCTCGCGCCAACGCTCCGCGCTGGTGATATTTTCGCGCTCAAGCAGGTCTTTTGCTTCCTCAAAGAGATCCAAGGCCAGCCTGAAGGTCTGCTCCTGGCGGCTGATCATATAACTAAGCTGCTCGGCCAGCTTGCGGTTCGCCTCGGCCAGCACCGGCAGGCAGAGGCTCAGTCCGCGCGGACTCTGGTGCTGGCGGAAGATCTGGAGCGCCTGCTCGGCGTACTCGCGGGCCATCAGGAACTGGCCGGCGCGGATCTCAATCCGGGCCAGAGTGTTCAGGCTCAGCGCCACGGTATAGCTGCTGGAGTAGCGCTGCCGAAAGCTGAGGCCCTGCATCGCGTAGCGTCGGGCCTCGTCGGCATTGCCCTGCTCGGAGTAGGCAAAGGCCAGGTTGTTAAGAATCTCGCCACGGAGCTGGGCGAATGCCAGGTCGCTTCCGCTACCATTACCATACGTCAGCGCACGACGGTATGCCTCCGCCGCGTCGAAGAGTTCATAGCGCAGACGATAATGGTACCCGGCATTATTATCAATGCGCGACTGGAGCATCCTGCGCCACGGCTGGCTATCCAGATTGCCGCTTGGCTCAAGCCCGTCCATACTCGCTCGGGCGGCGACCAGCTCGCCTTGGATCAGCTCGCGCTCTTCCGGGTGGCGGAAGAGCAATAGCTCAGTCACCGCATGGTGCAGCAGCGCGTAGTGATCACCGGGCACCTCGGCCTCGCGCTCCCAATAGAAGCCCAGATGATCGAGGAGGGCCAGCGCATCGGGTTCCTCGTAGTATGTGGCCCGCAGCACCCAGCGTGCGGCGCACTCGACCTCTATGTGAAAGGGCACCCCCTGGTCGAGCCGGTAGTAGCTGCGCAGCGCCTCCTGGCGTAGCATCACGCCGTAGCCTACCTCACGCCGGATAATCGCCGCGTAGGACTGCATGTTGTACTCAGCTCTGCCGCGCTCGCGGTCGAACTGGTAGTAGTAGCCCAGGCGGTCGAGTACCAACATGTCGCGGCGGCGGGCGTGGTCTTTCTGGGTACGTTCAAGCGCGCTCGCATCAGGGTGATCCGGCCCCACCGTCAGCAGTTGCTCAACGGCGGCGAGCCTGGCGACCTCGGCGTCGGCGATAGTACGGTCATACCAGTCGATCAGAGCCTGGCTTACCGCCGGGCGCAGCTGCACCGCCCCCGAGAGATTCCGGTCAAGCCAGTGGTACAGCTCATCGTGCAGAAAGAGCAGGGTCTCGGTGCCGACCGATCCATCGAAGGTGTAGCGCGGCACCACCCGACGCTTGACGATCAGCAGCTCGCCGAGGTGATCAAGTAGCGTCGTGGGAGATCCGATATCGACATCCTCAGCCTGGGCAATCATGCTGAGCATAGCGACTGAGGCACCCTTGCGGATCGTAGCCATCCACTGGAGCGCGAGCAGCAGGGGCTGATCATTTGAGTCGATCCCATCCAGGAAGGAACGCATGGCCACGTCGCGCAGCCGCTGCTGCGCGGTCAGATCGAGATCGGGCGGTTCCCCGGCCCGGATCTGCTCGTGGAATGCGTCAATCTCGGGTGGGATCACCCCGAACATCGTGCATGTGAAGAGCATGGAGATCCAGAACGGCAGGCCACCCGAGATGCGATACCAGAGATGGAGGGTCTCCTCATCGAGGCTGACCGCCTCGGCGAACTCGTGGATCTCGGGCTGGCCAACGGCGAGCAGTTTCTCGTGTAGGGCGCGGGCGAAGTCGTCGGATGCCACACGCTCCATCCCGCTGATCGGGATCTGCTGCGCAAACATCTTGTCGCGCAGCCGCTCGTACAGCTCCACAGACGTGCCATAGAGCGTCTGCGGGCGACCCGACAGGATGACCACCGTGTTGCGCAGCTTCGGCAGCACCTCGCTCAGCCAGTGCTCGCCGCCTGCGATCGCCGCTGGTTCCCGCTGCGCTAGGCGCAACTCGGCGCCATCGTGCAGATTGACCGCCTGCTCGACCGAGTCGAAAAGCAGCACCGCAGGCCCGTTGATCTCGCGCTCGGTTAGGGCGTTGTAGCAACTGATGAAGGTATGGCACACCATTGCCTGAGCCTGCTCAAATGCCTGTCCGCTCTGCCGTGCGGTATCGAGCCGCCGCCGCGCATCCTGGTACGGCTCGAAGATCGCCGCCGCATCGGGGCGCTGGCTGCAAAAGAACCGAATGATCGTCTCCTCGATTGCGCTGGCCCTAAAGCGGTCAATATGGTAAAAGTCGTAGATCGGCAGGTGTAGGCGCTGCTGCGCGTCTAACAATTCAAGCAGCGCCTCAAGGATGCGCGTCTTACCTGTGCCGCCGTCGCCGGTGAGTAACAGGAGCAGGGGCCGCTCAGTTCGGCTAGCCAGAGCCTTATCGAGCTGATCGAGCAGCGTGGCACGCCCGTAGATCTGCTTGGTGCGGATGGGAAGTTCAACTGGCAGCATAAGGTTGCTCCGTCGTTTGATGTTCCCGCAGACGTGAGTGGGGGCGAGGTTCTGTCCCTGGTGGTGTGAAATAAAAAGAGGCCTCCACGGGATATGTGGAAACCTCTACTAGGGAAATCTGGGTGGTGCGCTCACAGCCGAGCATCTGCTCACTGCTTCCTGTGTGCGGAAGGTGAGCTGTAGTGGGGTCGCTATTTGACGGCGGCTACACTTGGCCATCGGTCGCTCCCATTTAATAAGGGGTGCTTCCGCAGTTCGTCGATGAGGCGGATAAACAGGTTCGTTTTAAGGTTGTGGCTGTTCAGCAGCAGTGGTAGTTCCGTGTCCTGCGCGAATCGCTCGCGCAGCAGGGACAACTCTGCGTCATCGCGATAATGTCCATCCGGGCTGTAATAGTAGGCGTGAATCATTGACCTTAAACGACCCTCGATAGTTTCCTCATTATATAGAGTAGGTTCGCCTTTGTAAAGGGAATGGTAGAAATACTCTACGACATATACATTCCGATTTCCTGGCACTTCGCGGATGAGCTGCTGGTAGTAGCTCATTGCCGCATCGCAGATCTGCGCATAGTGTTTAGGATTACCGAGCGCCAGCGCACGGGTGAAGATCTTACGCATCGTCTGGTCAAGCTGATAGGCCCGGCTGTCATCATTCCACTCAAGTAGGCGCGTGTCGAGGAGTTGCTTTATCGAGAGCAGCAGCGCCGAGTCGCTCCGGTTTTTGAAGGCCGGGTAGAACTGGGGCAACACCGTACGCAGGGTATGGATGTCGAACTCGCGGAACAGCGCGATCACATGGAAGATCTGGTTAAGCTCGTCTGAGACGCCACCCTGCACCCGCCCGTAGATCGTGCGCACCACCATCGCTGCCAGATCAGGGAGACGCTCCTCAACCAGATGTCTCAGCTCGTGCGCCGACATTCCGGGCCGCATAACCTCGCTGTAGATCGTCTCGTTCGCCAGCGGGTGCCCAAAGGTAATCGTATAGATCGCCTGGCCCACTTTTGCGTCCTGGCTGATCTGTGCGGCGGTGGACGCGAGATCCAGGGCGGTAAGCTGCTCCGTCTTGACTCGTCGGCGCACTTCAAACTGACGCCAACGCAGCGGGGCCTGGCTGCCAAGGATGCACAGCAGGTGCTTGTCGCGCATCAGTGGCAGCAGCAATGATCGCTCGACCCATGCGAACAGCGCCTCGGGCACACTCTCCCAGGCATCGATCACCAGCAGCAGCGGGCGCTCCTGTGAACTCAGGCTGGCTACCAGCGCCTGCAAGGCTTGGTTGACCGTAGGCTCGTCACTCGTTTCGGCCAGTTCTTCCAGCGTATTGCCAAGATCATGTGTCTGTTTGTCCGCATATCCCATGAAGCATTTGAGGAAGTGTACCTTGGCTGACTGAAGCTCCGTCCCAAGTTTTTCCACGCTAAAACTGATCGTGGTTAGGCGCTGATCATGCCGGTGGATCGCCACCGTCTCAGCCAGTAGCGCCGTCTTGCCGATCCCCGGCACTCCAAAGATGTTGATGATGCACTGGGGTACCGACAGGGAATTGAGCAGATCATGGAGGCGCTGGGCGATCAGTCCGGTCACTGCGGGACGATCAACAAAATGGCGTGCACGCTGTAACTCCATAGCAGCATCTCTCCTCTTTAGCGACCGGATCGATATTCCGGTAGATGAAAGGTGCCCTGCGTATGGGTGCCGGGAGCGTCTGGTAGATTGACTGATCTGGTTGATCTGCACATGCTCCGTCGACCACAAGTTGTCATGACGAGAGGCACCCGATACATCATACCGTGCCTGTTTCCGGTGATGCCGGGAATCAAATAGAACCGTCCTGACGCGCACAAACCTAGCCGCACGTCGGTAACGGGAGGGATCGGTTTGACCAGAGAGGTCATTGACAAGGTTGGGTTGTGTATTCTTACGATGCAGGCGGATCACGGTAATGACGGGGGGGTGACGCTTACTCGCCATAGCTACCTGGGCTTTCAACTTATGCTTCCTGGCGGTGTTGGAAGAACGATCATGCAAAATATCAATAACAGCGTGAGCTGTAAAACATTTTTACTAGAGACAAGGTCTCAGGTGTCAGGTTTCAGCTTTACAGTGTGGCGAGGATGCGACGAGGCGACGAGGCGACGAGGCGACGAGGCGACGAGGCGACGCTATCGCATCCTCGCGTCCTCGCATCCTCGCATCCTTGCGTCCTCGCATCCTCGCATCCTCGCGTCCTCGCGTCCTCGCATCCTCGCGTCCTCGCGTCCTCGCATCCTCGCATCCTCGCATCCTCGCATCCTCGCGTCTCCGCCACACTGTAAAGCTGTTCTGAACCACGTCAAAGAACGAAAATACCTACAGCTATCTGCAAGAGCAAGTATAAAGAAAAAGGGAGGGATGTTGCAAGGAAGTCAGGCGGAAGTACTGAGGGGGTCTCAAGGATACCGTGAGGAAATGAGCAGGACACCGATGGGGTGCCAGGGATATATGGGTGATAATGGAGGGAAACATCATGGAAGTAAACCTGCTTTTTGTCTTCATAGCCACCCCCTACGGTGTGTTGTACGCTTGACTTTTATCTGACAGACTGTTAGGCTCTTAGACAAGGTTTCAGGTGCCAGGTTTCAGCTTTACAGTGTGGCGATGAGGCGAGGATGCGACGAGGCGATGCTATCGCGTCCTCGCGTCCTCGCGTCTCCGCCACACTGTAAAGCTGTTCTGAACCATGTCTTACATAGAATTGGCCCTGTGCGCCGTAGGAAAGGGACACAGGTATGATGAACCTCCATGAGTGGCTCCAGCATGTCGGGTTTCTGGGCAACCCGTTTGCCCTCAAGCAGGCTGATGATGAGGGAGATCAGCTCAATGAGTACTTTGTGGCTCATCCTTCGTATAATGCGATTCTTGATACCACCGCATACCGGAGTAGCATTTTACACGCGCCGCGTGGCTCTGGTAAGAGTAGCATGCGCCGGATGTTTGAGCAACATTGCCTACGCGACACGGCGGCCCCCCATCCCCTAGTGGTACGCCTGACTGATTGGATGCCGATCACCGCGCGTCATCGGGCGACGACGATCCTCCCTCCGGAGGCTCATTTCATCGAACTGGCCAAGCGGGTCGTGCTAGCGCTGGCTCAGGCTACGTATATTCCTCAGATTGACACAGATACGAACCCCGATCTGCACGGGCAGATAGCATGGCTCTGCCTTACCTACGATGATTACCTGATCCCTGTTGAACGGCGTAGGCTAGCGGGGTATGGCTGGCGACCCAAGGGCTTCGATGTCCAGCCTTATGCAATTAATCGCATCCCAATCGCTCGTCGCATTCAGATCCTCGCCGATCTGGTGGTCGCTCTGGGATTCCGGGGCTGCTATGTGCTCGTTGATGGGGTTGATGAGGTACTCGATACCGTCGCAGACTGGGCCGCCGGGGCGAACCTGATCGAGTCGCTGCTGGCAAACTTGGCGATGATTGAGGCGGATCAGATCGCCTTTAAATTCTTCATCCCCTCCGAGGTTGTCCGCGAGATCCGGGGGCGCGGGCATCTGCGCGACGACCGTATTCAGGTGCTGTCAGTATGCTGGAGCGACGATCTGCTACGCGAGCTGCTCTCGCGGCGACTCCAGGCATTCAGCAACGGCCTGATCACACGGCTGGCCCAGCGTAATGCGCCGGGGAATGTTGAAGACACCGATGGACTGATCGTCCGAGCGGCGGGCGGATCGCCGCGTGCGTTGCTCAATCTGAGCGAAGCCCTCTTTCAATCCTGCGCCGATCACATGGATGATCGGAGTACGCTGATTACAAGCGCCGATCTGTCTAGGGTGATCGACGGAGTTGGCACATCTCTGCTCCTGCCCTTGTCGATTCACCTCGATCTCGCCCCTGCAGATCTGGTCGAAGTGCCACCACTTGCGATCATGCCCAATGGCGAAATTCGCTTTGGTACACGCTTGTTTGAAAGTTGGAGTCTGCTGACGCCGCTCCAGCGCCGCTTGCTCGATTACCTCTTTGAGAATCGCCACCGCCTCTGCTCACACAAAGAGGTAATTGCTCATGTTTGGGCGGCCGAGAAGACTCCTGCGGACGAGGACTCGCTGCGCAAGCTGGTTGATCGGCTGACTCGTCTGATTGAACCCGATGTGAAGAACTTGCAGTATTTTCAGAAGGTGCCTGGCTATATTCGCCTGATTCATACGGTAGATTAAGTGTCGCCGGAAATCTACATGAAATATCAGCGTGGACTGGCCCTGCTCAAACAGCGGCTTGGCTCTGATCATGTGCGGTATCCCGAATGGTTAGTGTTCGAGCAGCGGCTGACCGACACTATCGACAGGGCGCGGATCTTTGGCGATACCGCTGAGATCCGCCATGACCTCGCGCAGATTGTGAGCGGGCTGAATACCATCGCAATGGATCAGCTTGGTATGAGCTTTAACGATCTCTGCGCCGAGGCTCTACGCATGCATGAGCAACAGCTATCGGCCATCCCCGCATACTACCTTTCCCCAACTGTGGTTGATCTGCTCACCACGATCTGTACCACGTCGGGCTACCACCTCGTGCTGGCGGAGGCAGGCTTTGGTAAAACGGCGCTGATGGGCTACCTCGCTCAGCGGCGTCGGCCCGAGATGGTGACCTACACCTTTACCCGGATGGATGGACGAAAATCGGTCGATCTCGCGCTGGTGTCGCTGCGGGAGCAGCTGCGATCACGAGGCAACCTCCCATCGGCGCATCACTACCCGCTGGCAGAGCTACTTCATAAGGTGGTGCGTATCCATCCGTGGTCGGTCGCCCGCCGCCGCTCATGGCCACAGCTCCTGATCTTGCTCGATGGCCTCGACGAGTGCGACCATAGCGAGCGGCTCCTGTTTCACGAACTGCTTCCGGCTCAGCTCCCCGCTAACGTTGGTGTGGTTGTGACCATGCGCCCGGCGGTGCGGGAGGCGATTGAGGCGCACTTCGCGTCGGCTCATCCACTCCGTCGGTCTGCCAACGTACACGGTCTTTCGCCGCTGAGCGTGGCCGATATTCGCCGTATCCTGTTCGAGCAGCACCACATTTATGCAGAGTCAGCGATATGTGAGGAAATCAGAAAGCTGAGCGATGGCCTTCCCGCTGCGGTTATCTCGCTCTGTCGCATGCTCGAAGATGCGATACACATGGAACACGACCCGGACGAGGTGCTCAAGCAGATCCCACCGCTCCACACCTTCGGCGATCTCTTCGACCATGAGCTTGAGCAGATGGAGAGTCGCTGCGCGTCTGAGAAAGAAACCCGGCTCTTACGTCTCATCCTCGCGACGCTCGCCGTTGCTCAGCAGTCGCTGGCCGCTGGGCAGGTGGCCGAGGTGCTTGAGGTCGCGCCATCTGAGGTCGAGGCGCTGGGACAACGGCTCGACCGCTTCCACAGGCCCACAGGCGACAACATCCTGGCCTTTAGCCACCCACAGTTTGCGGAGTATCTGCTGAAACGGATGGACTGGGGGGATCCGTTCGCTGACGCCCGGGCGCGTTATGCTATCTGGATAGCTCGCCAGCAGGCGACGCAGCCGCTCGCCGCTGAGTTTATCCTGCGGGCCCACGATCATTTCGCGCCCGCACTCCGGGCCTACCCAAGGGCTGACCACAAGGACTGGGCCGATCTCTTCAGCCCCATGATCCGATCCCGCGAGGACTGGCTCACCATGATCGCTCAGGCCTGGGATGCGGCCGAGCACCCCCTTGATCCGCAGATCGCCGCCCCAGGCGGTGGCCCTGAAGAGTTGCTGATCTACGCGCTGCTGATGACATCCTGGCCGCATACCCAGGCGATGCTCCCACCGCGCGGAGAACTATCGTCCGATTATCAATACAGCCTGGTGCTGACCGACCAACTGCGCAACTCGACGGGGCCGGTTGGGCCGGTTGAGTCACGGGACTTTGCTACACTCATGGGCTTACTCGCCGGGAATACAGACGATACGAGTCAGCCGTCTGATCCCTTGGTGATCCTGGTGAGCGAGCTCGGTCAGTCATGGCTCATGGTCTCTGAGTGCCCGCATCACGAGTTTGCCACGATCTTGCGCCTGATCACCCAGTTTGTGCGCAGGCAGGCCATCGTCTCGCCGCTGCCATCGCCGCGAGCAAATCTGCTCGATGCCCTGAGCGCCCTCGCGCCGGCGATCCGCTATCACTTCCCAGACTCGGTTGAGCGGATCTGCTATCTGATCGATAACACGGTCGAGATCTTTCCCTGATACACACCGAGCGGGCGTGGGCGACTTCACCGCCCACGCCCGCTCGGTGTCTTTTGCTATGCAGCGTCGCGTTCCCGCTTGTTCGGCGGAGTGGGGTTGTGTCCGACTGTCGTCATGTTCCGCCGCAGGGTATTCGGATTCAGGATCTCCTCCAGCACATCCTCAATCCCGGCGGAGGGGCTCGTGGTGCGGCTCAGTTCACGGATCTGGCTGCGGGTGATCGCGGCGATTGCCTCGGGCGAGAGTTGGTGTTCGGGGTCGTTCAGCAACTCCCGCATCTGGCTCAGGATCTCGCGGTGTAGACCGATGTGAATGCTGCCCACCCGCGCCTGGTTCTCCGCCACCTCTAGACCATACACGTTGGTGTTGCGCGCCGCCCGCAGAGTCTCCGGTGCATCGATATCGACGGTGAGGATTTCGATATTGTCGATGTTGACCCCCTTCTTCCCGGCCAGCGCACGTAGCTCCTCGATCAGTCGCTCGGCCACGTCCTCGCGCTGGTCGCGCACAGTGGCCGCGCTCCAGCCCTCGTGGTGGACGACCTTGCGGAGCACCTCGGGTGCCTCCTCGACAATAAAGCCGGTGACGACCGTCTCCCAATACTCCGGCTGATCCTGGCTGATGCGCTGCCCCATCTGCGCGATGTACCGGCTTGCGTGCGGGATGTTGTAGAGTTGGAACCAGTGCTTACCGTCAAGGCTGTAGTCGATACTCAGTTCGATTGCGTGGATCTTCGTCGTTCGCGTATCAGACTCCTGCTTGAACACCTCAGGCCGTATGGCCCGGATCGTCGTGCCTGTAGCAGGGGCTGCCGGACAGATATCGATCTCGGTGACGTGAACGTTCGTCTTGATCGGGCGCAGCGAGATGCTGGAGATCATCCGGCTGCCAAGCCACGCACGCGGTTTCCAAATACGAGTGGGGCCACAGATCTGGCGCGGGCCAAAGATGGTGCTGATGTTGATCTGCAGCCCGTAACGCACTGGCATACGGGCGTTCCAACTGCGGATCAGCGCCAGGCCGGTCAGGATCATCGTGATGACCGCTATGGTAATGGTGGCGAGTATCGACCACCCGCTCCAGGCGTTGACCAGGGTGACGCTGAGCGCGCCAGTGCTAGCGAGAGCAAACCCTCCGAGCGAATAGCCAGCACTCTGTTCTGGCATCCGCGAGAGGAACAGGCCGCAGCCGCCGAACACGAGGCAGCAGGTGATTGTTAGCGGCTCGGGCGAGATGGCGATGATTGCGAGCAGTGCGATCCATATCACTGCCAGGAATTCATTACGATTCTTGTCGATGCTCACGATAATCCTCCATAGTGCTGCTGGCTCAATGGCTGTAGATGTCAGGCGGTCAACCCTGGAGCAAGCCCCAGGGCCGATAGCGAATGGATATCCTGATGGTTTTTTGCGGAGTGGGACAAGCCCGCTCCGCACCTCTCCCAACTTGGCAAATGGACTCGGAGTGAACTGGGTAAAACTTATTCGTGGTTGAGCGCATACGTATCGGTTCCACACTCCTTTCTGTGCTGTTTCTTGTTACTATTTCATCGCTTGTTGTGGTATAAGTTTAGCTTAATCCCCTGGGATAGCTCAAGGATGAGGAGCGGTTATTCCGAAGACATTGGCGGGTCTTTAGAAGGAAGCCCGGCGGATATCGATCCACAAGCTTGTTCGATGAGATATCCCCCGTTGCACTGGAAGATTTTTTATGATTATGTATACGCATACAGGTGATGTTGGGCGATTGTGGGGAGTGCAGAAAGGCATGGCACGATGAGCCAGACGCTAGACTTTGAACTCAGATTTAGGTATGGGCAACCAAACCGCTATCTTGTCAGTGCGCGCCTGTCGCCCGCCGATGGCACTCCGGCGCTGCTCGCCGACACCGAGGTGGCGATAGACGAGACTGTGCTGCTGAGCCTCGCATCGAATGCCCGCGCCTACGGGCGGGCGCTCACTGAAATGGTCTTTCAGTCCCCATTACAGAGTGCCTGGCAGCGTGCGCTGGGCTACCACAATGCCGCCGCTGTGCCGCTGCACCTGCGTCTGAGTTGCGATGCCGCCACCGAGAATCTTCAGGCCCTCCGCTGGGAGACTCTGGCCGATCCGCGAGATCCATCCCGGTTCCTTGCGCTCAGCACCGGGATCTGGCTGAGCCGCACGCTCGATGCCACCGAGCCGTCGCCGCCGCCGGGTCCACCGAGCCCGGCGTTGGTGGCGCTTGTCGCCGCCCCGCACGACGCGGCTCGGTTTAATATTGCGCCGATCAACGCCGCTGGCTACGTTGATGCGATAAAAGCCTTCTGTGCTCGCCGACCCCATACGCTGCTCGTCCGCGATCTGGGATCGTCGCCCCCGACCCGTGAAAACCTGCTGCGCGCCCTGCGCGTCTGCCCTGGCTACGTCTACCTGGTGGCGCGTAGTGTAAGCGCCAATGGTGAGCTTCACCTGTGGCTTGAAGACGATACCGGCCTTGGACATAGGCTGCCTGGCTCCGAGTTTGTGCGTCAGATCGCCGACCTGCCGCAGCGGCCTGAGCTGATCATGCTGATGGTTTGTCGTGGGGCAGGGCTGAGCCACAGCGACGGATGGCTCAATACGCTTGGTGCGCGCCTGGTGCAGGCTGGGGTTCCTGCGGTGCTGGCGATGCAGGGAGATCTGTCGCTGTCGGCAGCCAATCAGCTCGGTCGGGCACTCTTCCACGAACTTGATCAGCAGCGCCCAATTGAACAAGCTGTAGCAATCGCACGGGAGGCAATCGCTGAGACTGATGAATGGTGGCTGCCTGTCCTATTCACCCGGAGCGGCCAGCGCGTACCTCTGAGCAGCGCGACTGCGCAGCTTGAATCAGGTAGGGGGGAGACGAGAGGTATTTACGGGCTAGATTACGAGCGGGGCTTGCGAGATCTGAAGGGGCGATTAAGCACGGAATCCATGGTCGAGTATCTGACGCTTGAGGCCCGCCTGCGTGAGAATCTTCGTCGCGAACGTCTATTTGGGAGCACCGAGGCCATCCGCAGCGAGCGCGCAGAAATTATTTTGGCTTTGAATGAATTTGCGTTGCGCTCCTGTAACATAAGCTTTAACACATTTGCTTCCAGTAGTTAGTACTGCAGTTGTAGTTTGAATTACCCCCCCTAGCCC